>DAOUVA010000032.1 GCA_030667885.1 Phycisphaerae bacterium | reverse complement strand
TGATGAATAAAAAACTCGTGACCTTTTGTATCTGTTGGTCCACGCAACCGGCTCAGGCTCCTTATCGGGAATCGTGCCAATCAGCAGCCGCGTTGTTGATTGACCAAGCGGGCGCACCTCGTACAGCGAACCATCGCTTGTGAATGGCAATTGCACGCCGGCAAGTATCGGATGATTCTTGGCCTTGGCGGCCAGCGTAACGGCGCATTGTGGTCCGCTGCCGTGATGGCCGTGATAGTTTCCCCCTAATACCTCGGGGTCGAGCTTTGTCCATTCGGCGTAACCTGTTGGCGCATTTCCGCGAGTATCGAACGCATGACTGGCTGTCCGCAATCCGATTAACGGCCTGCCGTTGTTCATATATTGACGAAAATACTTCATTTGCTCTGCAGGCAGTGCCCTGCGCCGCGCAAACAGCACTGCCAAATCCGCATTGGTCAGCGCCTCCATACCCGTAAGGTAGTGTCGCCCCGGGTCTGTTTTGTTCGTGCTGCCCTGGAGCACCTCGCAGTACAGCCCGTATTTTGTTTTAAGCTCGTGTGCAAATTCCGGAAGCGTCTCGGCTGACCCATATTCGCTTTCAGCTGAAATAAAAACCACTCGCGGACGCTTGTCATTCTTAAAACAGAATTGCGGCTGACCAGTAAATACCGTTGAGGTAACCGTCGGGCACACATACTTTTCTACATGCTCGACTACCAGGTCCGTACCCGTAAAATGGCTGACAAAAGGGCGCATCCGCGAGTTGTACATCGTATCGGTCATATCACGCATCAGCACAACGTTCTTGCCGTACCTCGCCATATTCCGCAGCCCGAACGGCCGACCGAGCACGCACATATTGGTATGCACGCCCATAATGATAACGTTCTCGATACCCCGCTGCTCTAACAGGTTCCAGATTTCCACGCCCGAGTCACTTATAGCGTCCTGATTGCGAATCTCGATTGCTCCTACCTGTTTTCGCCATGGCGAACCCTGTTTGCACATTGGCTCACAATCACAACCGCCGTCCGAATGGTCGATGGGGTATCCTAACGTCTCTTCATTGTCATCAATCCAGTTACGCCATTTACTGATATCGCCGGGCAAATTCGCCGCTTTTGGTGCGTTCTTTGCAAGTCCCCGCGCCGGATGGTTTTCGTAAAAATCTACCGTGCCGCTCGGTGCATGAATTATCAGCGCACCTTGATTACGTGCTCTGCGAACAATCCTGTTCATCCTTGGCGCAAGCTCCCCGACCCTGCTCGTCGCCCCCTTGCACCAGTGCTGGTCCCACATATCGCATATTATAATAGCGGTCTGCTTCATGTCCCATTCGAGCTTCTTCTGAACGACCCTGAATCGACCCGTCCCGTCGGATAACGGCTCGCGGCTGCGTGCATCGAGTACCAGCTTCTTTCCGGAGTCGCGCGCACCCTCGGCCCGCATTAATGAATAAGGGCAAGCAAATAAACCTGATAATAGTATGCAAACAATAGTGAATTTCCTGAACCGACGGATCTTCATAATAAATGCCTCCTTCAACATAAGTAGCAAATCTTAACAGCACAGTTTCTAATTATTGTGTGATATATTATCACAGAATTGACCAAAATACAAGCTTATTACTCACTAACCCGGTGACTGGGATAGCCATGTCTGTTATGAGCCATTCATCGGGAACAGACGAACGAAGACGACACCGTGCCTTGGTACTTTGGCCTTAAACTGGTTCTTATAAGTGCCTAAGTCTTTTTGACGCCAGAGGTCACGAACCCGCTTCGGGCCTGTTATGCCGAGGTTTTTCCATGAGACTGCTATTTCGGTCTGGATTTCGGCGGTATTGAACAGGCCGAGGGCTTTCGAGCCGTCTTCCATATCCTTGGCCATAATAAAATAATCTTCCGTCTCTTCGATAATAGGGCCCTGTTTGCCGAGCGGATCTTGGTTTATCTCTATTACCTCAGCATTGCAAAGAATATTAAGCGTAAACTCGTCGAGCTTTTCCATATCGCCGGAGAATATCAGTGGGGCCGCCATCAGGCACCACATCGACATATAAGAATACTGCTCATTGGGCGTTAGTGTGGTGAGTGTTCCTACAGCCTGCTTGTGGGCGTTGCCGACCCAGCCGATGAGGATATAATCCGGGTCGTTCCACTGGCCCGGTTTGGCATATTCCGAGTGTTTGGCGTTGCTCAGGCCGATGTGATAGAATCCCGGCAGCTCGGCCCCTCTTGCAAGACCTAAATCGCCCGTTGTCCGCCAGCAGTTTCCAGCCACCGAACCGGCCCATTTCCATACGTCGCCCATACCATACTGACAGAGATTAAAGACGATGTCACGGTCGAGATTTACGAGGATATCGCCCATCTTGCGATACGGCTTCTGCATCCGTTCGAGGCCCTCACCATCTGCAACCCGGCCGTAGGAGCACCAGTCATATTTCAAAAAGTCAAAGTCCCACTCGGCGAACTTTTCCGCATCAATCTGCTCATGCTGATATGTACCTGTGTACTTCTGGCAGGTTGTTGGGCCTGGTGATGTATAAAGTCCGGCCTTAAGCCCTTTATAGTGGATATAATCCGCGAGGGCCTTCATATCGGGAAAGTATGCGTTGGAATTAATCGCGCCGTCTGCATCGCGAATTTCTCCTGCCCTCATCGGGTCTTCATCGTTCGGCTCTACCATCCAGCAGTCGTCGATATTAACATATTGATAGCCGAAATCCGCCATCCCTGAATCTATCATAGCATCGGCGGCCCGGCGCATGTGCCCGTCTGTTACACGGGCGTAGTGGATGTACCAGCTATTCCAGCCCATCGGTGGTGTTAGTGCCAATGAGTCGCCTACGACAATTTTGAAAGCCTGCTGCATTGAGCCGCGGCTGTTGGAGGCTTTTAGGGTAACAGCATATTCACCACGCTGCTCAGGAGCGGTGCCTGTGATGATGCCCGTATCCGGGTCTAAATATAAAGTTTGGGGCAGATTCTCTGCGCTGAAATTAATAGGTCTTTTGCCGGTACATGGTATGCGATAAATGAACGGCCTGCCAGGCCGGCAGCCATAGACCTTCGGTCCGTTTATTCGCGGCAGCGGGCCGGGCTTGGGTGTAAGGATTACCTTTTTCTCATTTATAACCGGCGCATCAATCGCTTCGGGGTCTTTTCCGGCTACAATGAAAGCTGCCTGTGCCCAGTTTGCATGGTCATGACTTGTGCTGTCTCCTGCTGCATCGACCACCAGCTTCATTATTTTGCAGCCGGTCAGTTCCACATCGACATATTTTGCTTTTTCACCGGCTTTGATAACGCCGCTGTCATATAAACGTTTTCCGTCTGCGTAGATTTTAAAGCGGACACTGCCTGTTTTATCGCTGACTTCATCGTCGATGCCTACATAGGCTGAGAATCTCCGGCAGGAACCTTTCAAATCAACATGCATCATACTGTTGGCATGTGTGCCTACACCATTTTCGAACTGGAGGCCGCCGATGCGGAGCGGCTTGCTCTGAATTGATTTGTCCTTCTTAGGTGTACTCCAGCCGGACGTCATTTTCTCCAGATTTAGTGATGACAGCCACACAGTTCGCTCCGGCTGATTAGATTTAACGATTGAGCTGCAGCCGAAAATACTTGAAATTAAAATTGCACAGATTACAAGCGAAATAATGATTAATTCGGTACCTTGTTGTCGGTTTCGACTCATCCTTTTTCTCCTTAAAAATATTTTTTGTGTTTTTTGGTAGAGCGCAGAATTCTAAAGCAAAGCCAGCCAGCCGCCATCGACATTTATGATTTGCCCTGTGATAAAATCACCCGCTTTAGATGCCAGCATAACTGCCGTTCCCGCAAGGTCTTCAGGCTTTCCCCATCGCCCAAGCGGAGTCTTTGCAAGTACCCACTTATTAAATTCGTCATTAGTCCACAGCGGCTCGGTGAGTTCTGTTGCTATATAGCCGGGTCCGATGGCGTTTACGTTGATATCGTATTTTGCCCACTCGACGGCCAATGTTCTTGTCAGTGAGAGCAGGCCTCCTTTACTGCTGGCGTACGCCGCGGTCGTAGGCCTGCCGCCGTGGCATGTTAGCGAGCCGATATTGATAATCCTGCCGGCTTTTTCAGCCTGCCTTCGGTGGCGGCAGAAGGCCTGCGAGATTACGAACGTGGCAGTAAGATTTACCTCGATAACGTGGTTCCATGTTTCCAGGTCAACATCTTCGCTCGGCCCGCGAATGGTCGTACCGGCACAATTAACGAGAATATCGACGCCCTTTGCTTCGGCGGCAATATTCTCGAAAAGGGCTTCTATCCCTTTTATATCGCTAAGGTCAAAGGGGTAGGTTGATACTTTTTTGCCGGTATCGGTTTGAATTTGACGGGCTGCGGTTTCGAGCTGCTCTTTAGTGCGGGCGATGATTGCGACGTCGGCTCCGTGTTCGGCCAGGCCTTTTGCCACCGCAAGGCCGATACCTCTGTTGCCGCCGGTAACCAACGCCGTTTTACCTGCTAAGTTAAATAGTTCGCTTTTCATAGCTGCATAATAAAGCAGAAAAGCGGCAAAATAGCAAGGGAGAAAGTGGCGATTGTTTATTCGATAAATGAAGTGTATATATGGTTTTGCTTTACGTGAGATTAAGAACCTATCTAAATAACGTGTGCCTTTATCGGCTTATATCTAAGGGATTTTAGCTTTCCGAGAAGGGGAGCTTTTATAGTCTTTTGAATACATGAGGCTTGGCTGCGGCGGGTTCGGCTCCGACGAGCAAGCTCCACTTCATTTAAATAGGTCATCTTAGTTCAACGGACCAGTATGCATGGTCGAGAAATTGTTTCCAGCTTCTGTAGCGGTGGTGGTTCAGGTGGATGTGGACGAGTGGGTTGTGCCTGGGCTTGACGGGCTTTTTAATAAGCTTCATTCGTGCGGTTTTAGGAGTTCGGCCTCCTTTTCTGATGTTGCACTCGGTACAGGCGCAGACTATGTTGTCCCATGTTGCTTTGCCGCCCATACTTCGCGGAATGATATGGTCGAGCGATAATTCGCTGGTGGGGAAGCTGTGGCCGCAATACTGACATTTGTTTTTGTCACGGGCGAAGATGTTTCGGCGATTGAACTTTACTTCGTTGCGGGGCAGACGGTCATAAAATAAAAGGCGAATGATTCGGGGTACGGCGATATGGAAATTTATTGTGGAGACCCAGTCGTGTCCATCGGGCTCGAAATTCCGTTTGAACTGGCTCACCTCGCACCAACCCGTGAAGTCATAGTTGGAATATTTACCTTCCTCAAGTGATACGACTTCGGCAAGGTCTCGGAACAATAAAGAGAAGGCTCGCTTTGCACCGACAATACGGATAGCCATATAATGCTTGTTCAGTACAAGAACATTACAGCCCAGACCGGATTGATAATAGGCAGCAGTCATATTTAGTATTTCGTATTGTTTTGTATATTTCGACGATGGGATGGATGAGCCTTAAAGAGATTGAAGCTCCGCTTCGAGCGAAGCAAAATGACTCGTCAGTGTTCCTATATCCCAATTTAACCAGGCAATAAGGAGATGAAGGGCATGACCTGTTTATGAAGTGCCCTCAGACCGAAAAAAGCAACTTTAAGAGTCCGCATCGGTTGCCGGGGCTGATGTAGCAATTACGTTTTCAGCCCGAAGCCCTTTATCGCCTTCGACGATATCGAAAGTGACGGCATCTCCCTCAGTAAGAGTTTTATATCCATCACCTGAAATACTTGAGTAGTGGACGAAGATATCGCGGCCATCAGGGGTAGCAATAAATCCGAATCCCTTTCTGGGGTTGAACCACTTAACTTTCCCGCCGATTTTCCCGTCAGACATATAACGCTCCTTAAGAACAATCTCGCAAAACAAACTATTTTCTGCTCGCCCCACAATCCGCTGCAGGAGACAGTTCTAAGCTGAAAGCGACATCTTTTGTTGCGGCTGGCGGCTTTTTATTCGAAGTAATTATTTGGCTTCGGTTGATTCCAAACTAGCAGAAGCACATAGATTTTGTCTCATCAATCGACCCATTTTAAACTTAACCGTTCGCTTTGCAGGGACATCGACACGCTCAAGTGTTTTGGGATTTTGAGCGACTCTGGCGGCCCTTGTTCTTGTCTCAAAGACGCCAAAGTCCCGGAATTCCAGACGGTTATTCTCACTCAGTTCCCTTGTAATCTCGTCGAGAAAAGCCTGAATCACAGACTTGACTGCAACTCTTTTTGCTTGTGTGCGTTCCGCAATCCGATCGATAAGTTCTTTCTTTGTAATTGTTGCCATAAGCTACCTCATTTTCAGGAAAGAGCAATTAGGAAACTGGATTTCGTTTATATTAAAAAAGCCGTCTCATAACAAATCTACGCTTTTAATTTGTCCACCAAATCATCAGACGCTTCTTCAAAGAATAAAACGCCACAACTCACTATACAACAAAGACTTCTATACGGCAAGTAATTTTATAAAATTTTTTTCAGTTTCCCCAAAAAACTGGAACCGCCTCTTGCTCTCTCCAAAAAACTATACAGTAGAATACAACAAAAAACACACCTGTGCTTATTTTCAGGCTCTGAGACTGTCTGTTTGTAATTTTCGAGGTTAGTTCTTATTGGCGTTTCTTTGCGAAAAAAGACGCAAGAGGAGAATAGTTTATTGACCGGTAAAGGATTTACAGGCATAATCAGCGTTCTTATATCTACCGGATTTATTTATAAGAGTTTGTAGAGTGTTATGTGTAAGCTTTTATTTGCAGTGTTCCGGTAAACTTTTTTAAAATGGCAAATATTGAGCTTGCCCTGAGAAGGAATTGATATTTATGTCGTTAGATGATACTGAAAAAAATAGTTCCGAAAAGATGGTTCGACGAAAGAAAGACAGAGCGGCTGAAATCGCCGACACTTTTGAATGGCTGATAACCGCTTTCATATTAGCTTTTGTGTTCCGTGCATTTGTGATGGAGGCGTTTCGTATACCTACCGGAAGTATGGCCGATACTCTGAGAGGGGCGCATTTTCGGCTTCGATGCCGTCAGTGTGGATATAAATACGAGTATGGTTTTATACCAGACCGTTTTGGGTTTGCGGATGATTCCATACCCGGCCCGCGGTCCGGCACTCTGAGGTCATTTGACTCGCGTTGTTCGAGCTGCGGTAATTACCAGGCAGTCGGCGGTAATATGCCCGTGGCGAATGGTGACAGGATACTTGTCCTCAAGTGTATTTATCAATTCTTCTCTCCCAAGCGTTGGGACGTAATAGTATTTAAGAATCCTCCTGAACCGGAGATAAATTACATCAAACGATTGATTGGTCTTCCCGGCGAAGCGGTGCAAATAATCGATGGCGACATCTATATCAATGGACAAATCAGCCGAAAACCACCTAAGGTCCAAAATGAGTTATGGATGCCTGTGTATGATAACGATTACCAACCTGTTGATCGATTCTTGACCAGCTTTAACCACCATAAATGGGACCAGCCATTTAAAAATGGAAGCTCTTCAAACTGGGAAGTTGGTAAAGACAGTCCCACATTATTTCACTTAGACAGCCCGGCCGACCAAATCAATACGATGGAATATGATACCTCTATAGGTAACGATTTTAGGGCAACCTATGCTTATGACGAGGTTGGAGACTATAGCGGTATGCCGTACGGCAGTGATCTGATGGTGCGTTTTTACTGTAATGCCAGTGATCCAGAGGGAAGTATCGGTATTTCTCTTAGTAAATATGAGACAACCTATCGAGCAAAAATTTATTTTTCGGGATTATTTGAACTTACCAAGCAAGAAAAAGGCAGAGAACCAGTAGAGTTAAAAGGGATGTCAATCGGGGCTCCACGAATGAATAAACATACACTTGTTAAATTTGCCAACGTTGACCACCAATTAATATTTCAATTCGGGAACGAAAAATTTACTTACGATCTCGGACGGGGCCTGGAGGACGCTGGCCGGATAAGAAAGGATATCCAACCGAGGCTGGAAATTTTAGGCTCGGGAAAATTGACGCTGTCACATGTCGCTGTTTTCAGAGATATTCACTACACCTCACCCCAATATGCCAACGGGCCTAAAGGGAGAAGGGCAATAGATAAACCCTTTACCTTAGGAGAAGATGAGTATTTCGTATTAGGCGACAATAGTCCCAACAGTGCGGACAGCAGGTTGTGGAGAAGAGAGGGATTGGCAAATAAGGGTCTGTCCCCGTATCGTGTAGGTGTAGTTCCTCGCGATTATCTTGTTGGTAAGGCATTGTTCGTTTATTGGCCCAGCGGTTTCAGACCATTCCCTCAATTTCCGATCAGAATTATTCCTAACATAGGGCAGATGCGTTTTATCTATGGCGGCTCGAATGAAAAGCTGTAATTATTTCCTGATGTGGACCCTGTTAGAAATTCTATGACGGGGAAAATATAGTATCAATAAGGTAATATTTCTAATGGGGTGAACAAATGAGAAGTAAGCTTTTTACGGCCATCTTAGCGGGAATGATACTGGTTTTGGGCGGATGTGATGTCATCACACAAAGCAGTATTATCTCCGGCGGTGTTGCAATAAGTGAATTACGCTGTGAGTACCGAGTTAATCCTCTGGGTATCGACATCGTGAAACCACGGTTGAGCTGGATTATGGAATCCGGTCAGCGGGGTCAGATGCAGAGCGCCTATCAGATTCTGGCAGCTGATAGTAAGGAAAAGCTCAGGCGTAATCAAGGCGAGCTTTGGGACAGCGGCAAGGTCGAATCTGAGCGGAGCAATCAGGTTATGTATGAAGGCGAGCCTTTGAAGTCTCGTATGCGCTGCTATTGGAAGGTGCGAGTGTGGGACAAAGATGGCAAAGCATCGGCCTGGAGTGACCCGGCTATGTGGACAGTTGGATTACTCCGCCCGAGTGACTGGCAGGCGAAATGGATAGGCTATGACGAGGAGTTGCAGAACAACGACAACAATGAAAAGTCAGACCCAAACGCCTTGGTATTGCCTCCTCCCCCTTATTTGCGCAGGGGATTTTGGGTCGGCCGATCTGTTAAGCGTGCGGTAGTATATGCCTCGGCCCTTGGCCTTTATGAGCTGCATATTAATGGTAAAAGGATAGGTCAGGATTACTTTACACCGGGCTGGACCGATTATACTAAGCGTGTTTATTACCAGACTTATGAGGTTACCGACCTGATAAAAAACGGCAGCAACGCTATAGGAGCGATTCTTGCGGACGGGTGGTATGCCGGGTATCTGGGCTTCGGCAAAAAAAGGGAACACTACGGTAGTAAGCCCCGATTGTTCGTGCAACTCGAAATCGAGTACGAAAATGGTCATATACAAAAAGTTGTAACCGACGATAAATGGAAGGCCAGATACGGGCCTATTCTTGAATCGGATTTTCTGATGGGTGAAATCTATGACGGCCGGCAAGAAATGCCCGGCTGGGATACATCCCGCTTTGATGATTCGTCGTGGGCAGCGGCAGCCGTTACAGAAAATAGTGAAGGTATCGGTATCGTCCAGTCTTATCCGGGTGAAACGGTCCAAAAGATTATGGAAATCAAGCCGAAAGAGCTTACCGAGCCGGAAGAAGGTGTTTATGTCTTTGATATGGGTCAGAACTTTGCTGGTTGGATTAGACTGAAAGTCAATGGAAAGGCCGGGACGAAGGTGGTGTTGCGATTTGCCGAGATCCTCAATCCCGATGGGAGTATTTATACCGAGAATCTCCGTGAGGCGCGCTGTACGGATACCTACATACTCAAAGGAACAGGTAAAGAGTTTTGGGAGCCGCAATTTACGTTTCATGGTTTTCGGTATGTGGAGGTAACCGGTTATCCTGGCAAACCGGGCATTGATGCAGTTACAGGTGTTGTCGTTCATTCGGCCATACCGATTGCGGGATCTTTCGAGTGCTCCAGTCCTATGGTAAATCAGCTTTTCAGTAATATTGTATGGAGCCAGCGGGGCAACTTTATCGAGTTACCTACCGACTGTCCGCAGCGCGATGAGCGTTTAGGCTGGACCGGCGATGCACAAATCTTTATTCGAACGGCCACCTATAATATGGATGTTTCGGCGTTCTTTACCAAGTGGCTGGTTGACCTCGAAGATGCACAGAGCGATGAAGGAGGATTTCCTGATGTGGCACCGCGTAAGGTTGCTATGGGCGACGGTACGGCGGCATGGGGTGATGCCGGAGTTATCTGTCCGTGGACGATTTACAAGGTTTATGGTGACAAGAGGGTCCTCGAAAGACACTACGAATCGATGAAGAAGTGGATTAGCTATCTTAAAAAAAACAGTAAGGATTTGCTGCGTCCGGCCAAGGGTTACGGGGACTGGGTTTCCATTGCCTCCGATTCACCCAAAGATGTTATTGCCACGGCTTATTTTGCATACAGCACGCATTTAGTTTCGAAAGCGGCTGCCGTTCTCGGTAAAGATGATGACGCCGAAAAATATGAAGAACTGTTCGAGCAAATCAAGATCGCTTTTAATAAGGCCTATGTTAGCGAGGATGGACGTATAAAGGGGGAAACCCAGACCTGCTATTTATTGGGTTTGTATTTTGATTTACTGCCTGAAGATAAACGTGAACCAGCAACTCAACATTTGATTGAAGCTATCAGAAACAAAGACTGGCATCTTTCAACCGGCTTTGTAGGCTTGAGTTATCTGGTTCCCACGCTTACGGATACAGGGCATCTGGATATAGCGTATCGTTTGCTCAATAACGATACCTTTCCCAGTTGGGGTTACAGTATCAAGAACGGAGCTACCACTATCTGGGAGCGATGGGACGGCTGGACCGAGGAGAAAGGTTTTCAGACTCCGGGGATGAATTCGTTTAACCACTATTCCTTTGGTTCGATTGGTCGATGGTTGTTTGGGTGTGTTGCTGGCATTGATACCGACGGGCCGGGTTATAAGCGAATTATCATTCAGCCCAGGCCGGGCGGCGGACTGGACTATGCGAAGGCAAGCTACAAGTCCATTAACGGTAAGATTGTCAGCGACTGGAAAATCAAGGGCGACAAGTTCACTTTGAATGTTACAATCCCTGCCAATACGATGGCGACGGTATATATGCCGACCGGGGATATCGAGAGCGTTACCGAGGGCGGAAAGTCTGTGGCAAAAGCAGGGTTTGTGAGTTTGCTGCGTATGGAGGATGACAGTGCGGTGTTTGCTGTTGGCTCGGGGAATTATCGGTTTGTGTCGAAGCTGCCCGATTAGAGTGAAAAAACGTTATGAATGTCGGATATCTGTAATTATTAATACACTTTTGGAGGACACAACATGAAACGTAAACTATTAGCATTGTATATTAGTGTGATGATTTTATCGGTGATTGCTCCGGCGCTTGGCGCTGATAAACATTCGGCTTTGGAACCGGCCCACCGCCATAGCTGGTGGACGCTTCGGCACTGGGCGGTCAACGAGCGGGTCAGGCAGGGTAATGTGGATATGATTTTCATTGGTGATTCAATCACACATAGCTGGGAGGGCGGCGGCAAGGAAGTCTGGCAGAAATATTACGGGCACCGCAATGCAGTAAATATGGGTTTTAGCGGCGACCGCACCCAGCATGTGCTTTGGCGGCTGGAAAACGGCAATATCGATGGCATTTCACCTAAAATCGCCGCGATAATGATAGGAACGAACAACTCGAATCGTGATGACAATACCGCCGAGGAGATAGCCGACGGTATGATTGCTATCTGTAAGAAATTGCGGGCGGAGCTGCCGAGAACTAAAATTCTTCTTTTAGCAGTTTTTCCTCGTGCAGAAAAACCGTGTCCTCAACGAGAAAAGATTGCAAAGGCTAATAAAATCGCCTCGAAGATTGCCGACGGTAAGATGATTTATTACCTTGATATCGGCCCGAAATTTCTTGAGCCGGATAAATCGATTTCGAAAGAAATCATGCCCGATTATCTGCACTTGACTCCAAAGGGTTACGAAATCTGGGCCAAGGCCATAGAGCCGGCTGTCGTTAAGCTGATGGGTAAGAAGAAATAGCGGCTGGAACTTAAGGTTACTGCATATCCTTCTACAGTCGCGGCTCTGTCACAACCGCGACTGTATTTTGGAAAACCGCATATTTTCATGAATTGTTTTATCCACCGTTAAGTTCGGAGCAGAGTGTTAGTTTGGCTAATATCTCTTTTTCATCGGCAGATGTTATCGGATAGATATTTCCTCCTGCTTGTGCGTATTTGTTGCAGAGGTTTTTCCATTCCTTTTCATGTTTTTCGAAGTAGGTTCTGTGATATCCGGGCTGCTTCATTAAGGACTGCACTTCATCCATGTCCCAGTATGTAATCATTAAATTTTTGTCTTTGAGTAGAAAGTTAACGTTTATTACCTTGCCGCTTATTCTGAGCATCCCGGTCATTTTAAAACCATCCATATTTCTGCTCTGAAGGTATCTGCAAATTATATCCTTTCCATCTTGTTCCTTTACCGTTTTGATTTGTTTTTTTGTATCCATTTGTGCCTGGAGTCTTTCTCTTCGGGAGGTCGGCAATTTTTGGTAAGTGATGTTCGTTTTATCAGATGACCTGGAACTGTAGCGGCGAACGTAGGAAGCTTTATCTACGGTATGGACAATTACAACAGGAGGACGGCAGACACGATAGCGGGATCTATAATTAGTGTTATCAACCAAGCCGGAATGTTTGTAGTTAAAGGCATAAGGAGAATAACCAACGTTATCACGAATTAGACCGTTGGTCTTATGAGTAAAAGCATAAGGAGAGTAGCGGACATCCCTATGGATTAAACCGGAATTTTTGTGTGTAAAGGCATAAGGGGAGTAGCTATAGTTGCCGGAAATCAAACCGGAACTCTTATTACTAAAAGCATAAGGGGACCAGCGAGTGCGATAACGGACAGAAGAAGAATCGTAAAAGCGTGCTTTGGTTAGGCCTGGAACAATCGTTAACATTACTATTGCGAATAGCGAAATCCTTTTCATTTTATTCTCCTTTTATTTTAAAAAATACTTTCACACTTTTTCTGCATCACCTCCTCTTGTAATAAAACTTGTTAAATTAAGTTATGGTTAACGATAACTTAGATTCATTGGCGAGTTCCTCCTTGCTGGGCAGGGGGCTTGCGCATCTGGGTGCGGATAAGCTGGTGAGCCGGAAAGAGGCTCTGCCCGAAAAGAAGCCATCCGGCCTGCATTTGCAGACCATCGGCTTTGTGTAAATGGATACTGCGTTTGTCCATACCGCTCTTCTCCATAAAAACGGAAATGTACACTTCCTGTTATACAGGACGGGAAGCTTAACACTGTTCTTACGGGTAGGAAGACTTCAAAAATGAATAACGGTCTGCTCCCCGCCTTTTCATACCCTCCAGTATGTTATGCGTAGCTTCGTCCGATAAAATACGTAACAGTGAAAGATAAGTCAAATGTTATTTTTATTACTTCGGCATATTGTGGTTGTTTGCTTTAAAAACAGGGAGGCTGGGCAGTTATGCCGGCTTTTCAAATGGTAAATGTTTGTGATATAGTCCGATACCGAAGCAAATGGATATCGGTTCTGCTTTTTGTTTTATGTTTTGCTCAAATTCATTTTTATTGAGCGTTACTTTCTGGTTTTTGTTCTCGGCACATCGAGAACATTTTTTTCAGGCAGCCATTTTGCGAACTGCTTTTTTATGCGGGCGTATTTCGGGTCGTTGGCGAGATTCTTCCATTCCAGCTCGTCGTTGTTATGGTCGTATAGTTCTTCGGTGCCGTCGCTGTAACGGATGTACCGGAAACGTTCCGAGCGTAACGAGTGGTTATTGCGGCCGTGTGTTGTAAGGGCGGGGCGCTCCCATTCTGCTTTGGGATTTTTCAAGAGAGGTACAAGGCTTCTGCCTTCGAGTTCAGGCTTCGCAGTCAGGCCGCAAAGCTCTATCAGTGTCGGATAGATATCGACCATAGTGACTGGTCGCTGGCAGCGCCTGCCGGGTTTAGTAACGCCGGGCACTACGGCCATCAGGACATTGTGCGTTGCTTCTTCCCAAAGTGAGAATTTCCGCCAGTGCAGCTTTTCACCGAGGTGCCAGCCATGGTCGCTCCAGAGAATAATCACAGTGTTGTCCGTGTAACGGCTTTTGTCGAACGCATCGATGAGACGACCGAGGCAGGAATCCACAAAGCTGATGGAGGCCAGATAGCCTTGTACGGCTTTGCGCCATTGTTTGTGTTTGATGACTTTTTTATGGTCGCCCTGCGGTTTGGCCATTTTTTTGCCGAGCAGGGGTACATCATCAAGGTCATTTTTATTGATGTTCGGCAAAGTTACCTTATCCAGCGGGTACATATCGAAATATTTTTGCGGCACGTACCAGGGCAAATGAGGGCGAAAGAAGCCGCAGGCGATGAAGAATGGTTTATCGTGCTTTTTGCGTAACTGCCCTATTGCCCAGTCGGCGACCTTCGAATCGCCCATCTCGCTATCGGGTGCGTCAACGGGGCCCCAGTCGAAATGTGAGGTTTTGGGAATTCCATTCAGTGGTCGGTTCGCAGGCAATGGGTCATCGGGTTTGTTCTTTTTCTGGGATGGGAAGTAGTCCTGCCATGAGGGCGGATCGGGAAAGCCTCCGTGGTAAATCTTACCACCGCCGACAGCGGTATAGCCGTGGGCCATAAAGTGCTGAGGTATCGTAGCGGTGTGACTAAGGGCGGATGATGTTCTCCATGGGTCGGGATTATGATAAACGCCTGAAGTTGACGGCAAAATACCGGTCATAAGACTGGCTCGTGAAGGATTGCATGCGGGAGCTGAGCAGTGGGCGTTTGTAAAGAGCACACCTCTTTGCGCGAGGCGGTCAAGGTTGGGGGTTTTAGCATCCGGATGGCCGCCCAGGCAGCCGATCCAGTCGTTGAGGTCGTCAATAGCGATAAACAGTACATTCGGTTGACCTGATAATTTTGAAGCTGACCGCTGAGAAGCGCTAGCACATCCGGGTAATAGAAATGCTGCTGTGCCAGCTGCTGTTAGTCTTAAGAAATCCCGTCGATTCATTTGTTCTGCCTCCAGTAAGTTTGTATTTCTTAGTGTTCTTTTAGCTATCACAATTATCTGGTGGAAATACGATTTTGTCAAATTAGAGAGCAATTTTTTCAGTAAATTACATTTGAAAGCTTAGAGTGGATGTGAGTTTCCGGCGGCAAAATGATAAAATACTTGCGAAAATGGATGGTGATTGTTATCTTATTCAGTTCGTTTTGTGTCTTCAAGTGTATTGTAAACCTTTGATAATGGGAAATACGTGATGAGTGTAACTAAAAAGAATCCAGGTCTATCGGAACTTGACGAGCTTTGT
>DAOUVA010000356.1 GCA_030667885.1 Phycisphaerae bacterium | reverse complement strand
TTTATGCGCAACGATGGCCGGTTCTATCTGAGTCAAATCGAGCGGGAAACTTTCTCGTAAAAATCAGCGTCTTGTAAACTTATCAAATACCGTAATGACCGGCAGGGCATTGCCGTCATCATCGAACATGCCTCTTCTGCGAAGGCCTCCCACGACCGCAGGCTCCCACCAGAAGACGCCCTTTCCTCTGTTGTCCGGGGTGTTAAGAACGATACGATTAACCTCTTCCAGAAACTGCCTCTGGCCTTCAGGGCTCTCAGGGAAAGGTGCTTTCTTATTTTTGTATTCGGCCTGCCTCCAGTTATAAGCCACCTCCACGAGGATGATGTCCTTCTTGTACTCATTGGCCATGAATATCATATTTTCTCTAAGCTCAAGCAAAGTGCCGTGCCACCATGGGTAGTAGGACTGCCCGATGATATCGTAGTCAATTCCATAAGAATGCCACTTATCAAAGAAGGCCTTTGTCCGGCTCTTACTGCCGCCTTTATCGATATGTACCATAATCAACGGACGTTTGCCGTTGCCCCTGCCGGCATCGACTCCGTTAATCCCCGCCTTCATAAGCTCGGCGAAGTTGTCCCAATTATCGGTCAGCTTGCCATCAGGCCAAAGCATACCGTTGGAAATCTCATTACCAGGCTGGACCATATCGGGCAGAACACCGGCCTCCTTAAATGCTATGATCGTATCACGAGTATATTCGAACACCGCCTGAACCAGCTCGTCATGAGACTTATCCGCCCAGGCCTTTGGGATATATTGTTTACCAGGATCGGCCCAGGTATCGGAGTAGTGGTAATTCAGTAAAAACTTAAAGCCAAGCTTCTTAGCTTCCTGAGCCAGGGCAATAGTATATTCAAGATTGTTCGGCAGGCGGGTCGGTGTATGGAACAGCCGCAGCCGAATCCAATTGTAGCCGTGCTCTTTGAATATCACAAGACCCGGCTTTTCTTCGTCATTGTCCTTGAACACAGTCCCACCATCCTCGGCCTGCTTGAGAAAGGAAAGGTCCGCACCGATGGCGTAGTCCATCGCCTGAGCAAATCCGCAAATACACAATTGAACCGCAACCCAGAATATCACTATCATAGAAAGCGAAAACTTATTCAATTTAATATCTCTATTCATTTTTGCTGCCCTCCTTTTCATTATTGTCGCTGCATCTCGATACTTACATATTCACATTTGAAATCAGGCTTATATTACAGAATCTTATCGACGATGTACCTTGCGCCGATAAATATATCCACCGCCATTGCCGCACAAATCACAAGCAGCCGCAACAGCCGCATTCGTAATTTTGCGCGTATCATAAAAAAAATAATCGCCACCACAATCGCACCGAGCACATACATTTTTCCGGCTTCGGTAAAGAGTTTTGCGTATCCCGCCCCCAGGCCTAAAAATGTCTGAAAGTATTTCGTTGCCAGCAATAACGTTGCGATGGCAAGTGCGGCCATAATCACCCCGGTCACCAGTATCCACCCGCGGTCGGCGAAGCCCGCTGAGGCAAGCCCCTGCATACCTGCACCTATAAGCACCGAACAGCACAAGACAGGGACCGCAAGCCAGATTACAGGGCTTACCTCATAGAAAGATCCGCAGAAAGCTAAAGCTGTCCCGACAGCAATAATCAAAATCACGCTGTACCGCCGGGCCGCCAGCATCATAGAAACACCAATAACCAGCGCTGCTATCGGAATATGATAAAAGCCAATCAGAGTCAGATTTTGTTTAGCCGTGATAAGCGGTGCCAACAAGCCCGTCAAATCAGCCGTATGCAGCCTGGCCTGTGTTGACACTGTGAATAATCGGTAGTGAATCGATGCTTGAAAGAAAACAACTATCGCCAGAAACGGCAGAACCACAAGCGGAATCCTTAACCATTGCCACTTCTCTTTGAAACCAAAAGCAGACGGGCAAAACAACCATGGTATAGTCGCCGCCAAAAAACCGGCCGAAGGGTGAAATTTGGCTAATCCGAGTATGAATGGCCCGAAGCCGTAAATAGCCCCTGCAAAAAACGACTCCGCAAATCCGGCCACCCAACGACGGCTAAGAACATAACAGCCCAACGACGCCAAACATACATTCATAACTAAAAGGTATCGCCATCTGTCGAAGCTCTTCAAATATGGAAAATATAAATACCCGGCGAAGACGGCATAAAGTATCGCCGCCGCGAGGAATCTGATTAAACTGCTCCCTTTTATACTCATTCTTTCGCAGACGTAGAAAAGCGTAAAATTAAAACGCAACGTGCATAAACAAAACTATAAAAGTCAAATTCAGGTGATTAAGACCCTGACAAAATCAGGATTAAAGTTCGACCTTTGTTTCTGTTTTTTTGGCGGCATCCGGCTTTACTTCTACAATATTTATCGTCCTGGCCGCTTTGGGACGTGCCGATTTCGGGCACTCGCCTGTCCAGCAATAAAGACATAGTTCCTCTTTTGGCCGCCCGACAGCTTCAACCATATCATCGACGGTCTGATATCTAAGCGTCGTAACGCCTAAATCCCTGGCAATCCATTCGATCATTCTTTTGTATTTTTCGGAATTTTCGTCCAGATATTCAGATACATCATCCACATCGTGACCTTCCAGAGACTTAATGGCTTTGCGGGCGGCAAGCTCATGGATTGAGCGTGTGGAAAGATTGAACCTGCACGGATACATCAGAGGCGGACAGGCGGGCCTTACGTGTATCTGTTTGGCGCCGCAATCCCAGAGCTTTTTTATTGCGAAGTTCTTAAGCTGCGTCCCCCTGACGATGGAATCTTCACATACTACTATACTGTTATCTTTAATTACCTCTTTAATGGGGATAAGTTTCATCTTCGCGATAAGGTCGCGTGTCTGCTGTGAAGGCGGTGTATAACTTCTGCCGTACCCGGGCGTGTATTTAATAAGCGGGCGTCTGAATGGTTTGCCCGATTCCATCGCATACCCCAGCCCATGAGCAAATCCGGAATCCGGAACACCCGAAACCACATCAACTTCAATATCCTTATCGCGCCTCGCAAGGCAGCGTCCGCATTTTTCCCTGACTATCTCAGTGTTTATTCCTTCATAGTTTGAGGCGGGAAAGCCGGTATATATCCATAGAAACGTACAGATTTGGTTTATCTTTCCCCTGCCGGGGCTCTTCTGCGATATGCCCTCTTCGTTTATCAGAATTATCTCCCCCGGCTCAATGCTTTTCACAACATCGAATCCATTATTTGGAAAGGCACTGGTCTCAGCAGTCACCGCCCATGCATCCAGCCGCCTGCCGATAATCAGCGGCGTATATCCAAGCCTGTCTCTTGCAGCATATATCCCGTCTTTGTGCAGCAATAACAACGAGCATGAGCCCTCGATAACCTCGAACATCTTCTCGATGCCGTTTGTCAAATCCCTTCCCTGGTTGATTAATTTTGCTATAAGCTCCGTGGTATTAACCGATCTTTTGCTTACTTCGCTGAAAGATATTCCTTCCTTCAACAGTTTGGCCGCCAGTTTGTCGGCGTTTTCCACGAAACCGCTGGTGACTATACAAAACGGCCCAAATCTTGAGTTCAGATAAATAGGCTGTTCTTCATAGTCACTGATAACGCCGATACCTTTGTTGCCGTTGATTCTTTCGTAATCATCATAGAATTTTGACTTAAACTGGCTCTGGCTCAGACTGTGTATCTGGCGGGTGAAATCATCTCCAAGCACAGCTATGCCTCCGTACTCGGTCCCAAGATGTGAATGATAATCGGTGCCGTAGAAAAGGGTTTCTGCACAATTCTTCTTCGAGACTACTCCAAAAATACCACTCATTTTTTACCTCCTGTGTAAAGATGTTCGCGGTTTAAATTTTAGAATGCTCAACAAATAAGTTAATACCCTCGATTCGGATATTGTATCATATTCGCTTTATTAGTGCGAACAGTTATTTGAGAATTACCTTGCCGGTGCCGGAAGTAATCCGGCCTATCTTATAGACACGCTCTCCGTATTTTGTCAGTTTTCCGGTTACGGATTCGGCGAAATCTTCCGCCACTATCAGCACAAACCCTATCCCCATATTAAAGACTCGGAACATTTCCCCCTCTTCGACCGGGCCGGTCTTCTGCAGGAAAGTAAATATCTTCGGCATCGGCCAGCTGGTTTTTTTTATTGCAGCATCGCAGTTCTTAGGCAGCACTCGAGGTATATTTCCAACCAGACCGCCCCCGGTTATATGAGCCATCCCGTGAACTATTCGTTTGACCTTGTATCGCGAAAGCAATTTGATAATCGGCTGAACATAAATTCGTGTCGGCTCCAGAAGCACATCACCAAGTGCGGCGCCATCAAGCCCATCCGGACAATCCGTCACTTTGAGCTTCGCCTGCTTAAAACAAATATTGCGGGCTAACGTATAACCGTTACTGTGCAGCCCGCTCGATGCAAGGCCCAGAATCACATCGCCCTTTTGTATTGTTTCGCCCGTAATTATTTTCTTTCGCTCGACAACACCCACGGCAAAGCCAGCCATATCGAAATCACCAGCCGAATAGGTGTCCGGCATCTCTGCGGTCTCTCCGCCTATCAGCGCACAGTTGGCTTCCCGGCAGCCTCTCGCAACGCCTTTTACAAGCTCGGCTACTAATTCAGGCTCCAGCTTGTGAACCCCAAGATAGTCGAGAAAGAACAACGGCTCGGCGCCCTGTACGAGCATATCGTTAACGTTCATCGCAACAAGGTCGATGCCAACTGTATCGAACCTCTTCAGCTTCTCGGCCAACTGGACTTTACTGCCCACGCCGTCGGTGCACGCAACAAGAACAGGGTTCTTGTAATTTCTTTTGAACAGCCGTTCGTCATAATCGAGCCGAAACATCCCCGCAAAGGCATTGTGTGACTGGATAACCCGCGGTCCGAATGTGCTGGCTACCGCCGAAGAAATCTGATTAACCATCTCCTCCCCGGCATCGATACTCACACCGGACTGTTCATAGGTTATATATTTGCTCATTTTTCGCCACTTTTGGTTTGCAGAAATCCCCGAACCCGAACTATGCTACTGTTCGTTTTCGAACATATTCAATTGATAACACTCCATTGCAAATTTATTAACTGCAATATCTATAGGTATTCTGTATTTGCCGCTCCAGCAGGCCGTACAGTAGTGGTCGTCCGGCAATTTCGCACATCCAAGCAATCCTTCAAGCGAC
>DAOUVA010000354.1 GCA_030667885.1 Phycisphaerae bacterium | reverse complement strand
TCTTGAGCATGAAATACAAATTCTAATAATATTTTCAAAGAAACAATAATCCTCAGTTTTCAAAGGAGAAAGTTATGGCACAAGAAAAAGGATTTAACTCTTTAATGAAAGAAAATCGGACATTTCCCCCGCCAGACTCTGTCAAGAAAAATGCTCATATAAACAACGCCGAGCAATATCAGCAGATGTGGGAAAAATCTATTAACGACCCGGACGCGTTCTGGCTGGAACAGGCAAAAACCCTCTCATGGTTTAAGGAACCAACGAAGAGCCTTCGCTATACGTGGGACACGAAAAATCGTAAAATTGAGCACACGTGGTTTGCTGACGGCCAACTGAACGTTTCCTATAACTGCCTCGACAGGCATCTGGGAACGCCAATCGAGAACAAGACCGCATTGCTCTGGCAGGGTGAAGACGAAGACAACGTCAAGAAATTCACCTACAAAGAACTGCATAAAGACGTTTGTAAATTCGCCAATGTTCTCAAATCAAAGGGCATAGAAAAAGGCGACCGTGTGGCTATTTACATGCCGATGGTCCCCGAACTTCCCATCGTTATGCTCGCATGTGCACGTATCGGCGCGATTCACTCAATCATCTTCGGCGGATTCAGCGCCGAAGCCATCGAAGGCCGCATCAATGACTCCGACTGCAAAATGCTTATTACCTCAAATGTCTCACTGCGGGCCGGCAAGCACATCAAGCTCAAGGATATAGCCGACGGTGCACTGGTAAAAACACCTACAATTGAAAATGTAATAGTCACTAAAGTCAATGACGAGCCCTGCAATATGAAAGACGGCAGGGACTTGTGGTACCACGACGAGATGGCAAACGCAGCCGAACAATGTGATGCCGAGCCTATGAATGCTGAGGATCCCCTGTTTATCCTTTACACATCAGGCTCGACCGGCAAGCCCAAGGGTGTCGTCCATACGACAGGCGGATATCTTTTGCACACCTCTATCACTCACAAAACCGTATTCAACATTCATGACGACGATATTTACTGGTGCACCGCCGACATCGGCTGGGTAACCGGACACAGCTACATCGTCTATGGCCCACTTGCAAACGGCAGCACCTCACTGATGTTTGAGGGAGTACCTACCTATCCGGACGCAGGACGCTTCTGGCATATTTGTGATAAATTCGGCGTTACAGTTTTCTATACCGCCCCTACCGCTATCCGCGCCTTAATGCGGCTCGGCGATGAATGGCCCGCCAAATATAAACTCGATACCCTCAGAATTCTCGGCTCAGTCGGTGAACCTATCAACCCGGAGGCCTGGATGTGGTACTACGAAAAAATAGGCCGTAACAAGTGCCCGATCGTCGATACATGGTGGCAAACAGAGACCGGTGGATTTATGATTACACCACTGCCGGGTGCCCACACATTAAAACCAGGCAGCGCTTCTCGGCCATTCTTCGGCGTTGACTCTGTTGTTCTTCGTGACGACGGCAGCCAATGCGACGTAAACGAAGGGGGTAAGCTGTGTATCCGCAAACCCTGGCCCGGAATGATGCGCACGATGTGGGGCGACCATGACAGGTTTGTCGATACATACTTCACAATGTACGACAATATATATTTCGCCGGCGATGGCTGCCGTATTGACGAAGATGGTGATTACTGGTTAATGGGCAGGATCGATGATGTCGTCAACGTCTCAGGCCACCGTATCGGAACCGCAGAGGTTGAAAGCGCTCTGGTCAGTCACCCAAAAGTGGCCGAAGCCGCCGTTACACCAATGCCTCATGAGATTAAAGGCCAGACACTGTATGCCTTCGTTACAGTTATAGACGGTGTCGAGGAAAATGATGAGCTGAAGAAGGAACTTATTAAACACGTGCGAAAGGAAATCGGCCCCATCGCAACACCCGAAGCCATTCAGTTTGCACCTTCCCTCCCGAAGACCCGCTCAGGCAAAATTATGCGGCGAATACTGCGAAAAATAGCCGAAAAGAACACAGACAACCTTGGAGACATTACCACTCTCGCAGATCCAAGCGTAGTCGAAGCATTAATTAAAGGCCGAGGTGAATAATTCCACCCGTACTAACAGATACCAAACAAACCGGACGTGTGTTTTAGGCACACGTCCGGTCTATTATCAAGTAAAGGAACCATAATAATGAGCGAAGAAACAAGCACAGCGCCGTTGGAAATAAAAAACCATGGATGGCGAGTAGCTTTCGCAGGGATGGGAATCAATCTTGCCCTGGGCGTTCTCTATAGCTGGAGCATTATAAGCGGGGGCATGGAAAAAGAGTGGGGCTGGAACGCTGTTATGAGGAGCAGGCCCTATGCTCTTGCATGCCTGGTGTTCTGTCTGATCATGGTGCCTGCAGGTAGAATGCAAGATAAACTCGGCCCACGACTTGTCGCAGCAATCGGCGGCTTGTTAGTTGGTGCAGGCATGATTCTGGCCAGTCTCATGGGCAACTCGCAGGCAGGCTGGATCATCGGATTCGGAATCCTGACAGGGGCAGGTATCGGCTTTGGGTACGCTTCGGCGACACCGCCTGCGGTAAAGTGGTTCCCCGCAGCAAAGACAGGTTTAATCGCCGGCCTTGTGGTTTCGGGCTTTGGGCTTGCAAGTGTATATATCGCACCGTTGGGCAATTTCCTGATCACACGCTACGACATCGAGACAACGACTATGGCATTCGGCATCGGATTTCTGGTCATCGTGGTCGGTTTGGCGCAACTTCTGAAACCGCCGCCTGCGGGCTATATTCCCCCGGGAGAGTTGCCCAAGCCAGCTAACAATATGAAGAAAGAAGACTTTACGCCTTCGGAAATGCTCAGGACCTGGCAGTTCTATCTGCTCTGGTTCATGTATGCATGCGGTGCCGGAGCGGGGCTGATGGTCATCTCCGTAGCCAAGAACCTCGGTAAGGTCTCGGGCGCAGGAGTCATGGCGGTAACTGCACTGGCCATTGGCAATGGTGCCGGTCGTATAATTGCCGGAGTGCTTTCCGACAAACTCGGAAGAAAGGCCACTATGTTCATATTCTTCGTGCTGCAGGCCCTCATGGTTATTCTGCTGGCGACAGCGGCCAAGGGCGGAGCCATGAGTGGTGCTGTGATACTGTCCTGCCTGGCGGCCTTAGTTGGCGCCAATTACGGTTCGAATCTATCCCTTTTCCCGTCGACAACAAAGGACTTCTACGGACTTAAGAATTTCGGGATTAATTACGGGCTGGTCTTTACAGCATGGGGAATCGGTGGCTATGTGCTGTCGCAATTCGCTGCGCGAGTCTATGACGGCAAGATCGTTGAGTCATGGAAGGGAAGCTTCGACTTCGCATTCTATTGCTCGGCAGGCCTGTTGATACTCGCTGCGATAGCGGTATTCCTTCTAAAGCCGCCTCATCATACTATTGAGGCAGGCGAAGGGTAGGCCGGCTGTAAGCAGGTCATTGGAAAACATAAGGCCCGGGCGTTCATACGTTCGGGCCTTTTCTTATTTGGGGATTTCAAGTCCGTGTATCGGGAAGACTTTTTCTCGAACGGATGCAATTACGGCCTCTATCGCCGGCACTACCATTTCGCGCTGTGTCTGGCTAACCGCAAAAGCTCTGTCCCGCAAGCCCCCCTGCCAGTCCGTACTTTCGAGCATAACACCACCGACGCCATAATGCATATCATGGTCGCTTTCAGCTCCGGCAAAAATACTCCATGCCAAAGCCCAGGCTCTTACTGTGTTTTCGATATTGTAACCGCCACCTCCAGTGGCAACTATTGGTTTATCAAAACTTAACAGATGCTTGATGACTTCAGCGTAAGCATTGTTCGTAAGACATAGATGTGCAAGCGGGTCGCCGGCAAGGGCATCAGCTCCCAACTCAAAAACGATTACATCAGGATTGTATGCGCCAATTAACGGCAGAGCTATGGCCTCGAATGCCTTCATATATACTTCATCATAAGTACCGACCGGAAGAGGAACATTTACACAGTAGCCCTTACCTTCTCCTTTGCCGATTTCTTTGGCGGATCCTGTTCCTGGAAAGAGCGTTTCCGGGCTTTCATGAAATGATATGGTCATCACATCAGAGCGGTCATAGAATCCGTATGCGACGCCGTCACCGTGATGAACGTCCACATCAAGATACAAAACTCGTTTGCCTTCTTCAGCTAATACCATACATGCCAGGGCCACATCATTAATATAGCAAAAGCCGGACGCCCGTTCCGGCCCAGCGTGATGAAATCCGCCTGACGGATTAAACGCCACCTCTACAGAACCCGACAGAATCATTTTGGCACCGGTAAGTGTCCCTCCGGTGGCCAGAACTCCGTAGTCGTACATCCCGGCAAAAACAGGGCAATCCCCTGTTCCGATTCCCATATACAGTGCCTCGGTATCCCAATGGCCCTTGGCCGCAGTTTTTAATGCGTGCAGATAACGAGCTGAGTGGAATTTTTTCAGCACAATTCTCTCGGCAGAAACCGGCGCCACCTCACTACAATTGTCACCCGAGAGCAGAGCCATAGAATTTAGAATCTTTCGCACCTGCCCCGCCCTGCTCGTATTAAACGGACAATCAGCCGGATAACTAAACTTCTCAAGCTCCGTTGAATAAATAAAAGCAGCTTTTTTCGTTCCCAAATTTACTCCTACTGTTCCCGCTTTGTCAAATCAAACGTAATGCCATAGGCGTAGCCGTCGAATTCAGTATTCACCTTGTAGCCGGAGTTATGAAAAATAGCAAGCATCGGCTCATTGGTCGGCAATACTTTTGCATAGAACTTTTTTACGCCGCGTTGTTTAGCTATTTGGGTAATGTAGTCCAGAAGAAAGGTCCCCATTCCCTTTTTTTGCCATTCATCATGGACAAGGAAGGCCACCTCCGCCGCCCGGGTCTTAGGGTCAAGAAAATATTGAGCAAGGGCAACGATTTCCTCGCCTGAAACATGAGGAATAATAGCAACAATGGCGATATCCTGACGATAGTCGATATTGGTAAATCGTTGAATATCTCTATGAGGGAATACTACTGTATGGGTCATATAGCGTGTCCGGACGGATTCTTCACTCAGCGAATACAGCATTTCCGTAAGTGCCGGCTCATCGGTAGGTTTGACAGGTCTGAAGAATATCTCCGTACCATCTCGCAGTGTTTCATATCGCTCCAACTCTTCAGGATAAGCAACCTGGTCCGAGGTCAACTCTATCTGGTCTTCATAAATATAGTTTTGAGCTTT
>DAOUVA010000046.1 GCA_030667885.1 Phycisphaerae bacterium | reverse complement strand
TCCTTGAGCTTGCTATCGACCTTATTCAGCGGCAGGGACGAACGATTTTATTCAGCTCTCACATACTCAGTGATGTCGAGCGAATCGCCGATAGGGTTGGAATATTTGCCGCCGGCAAGCTTGTTGTGGATTGTCCATTGGAAGAGCTTAAAGAACGAGTGAAAAAAATGCGTGTAATTTTCCCGGAAGCCCCGCCGTCAAATCTCTATCTTAAGGAGATTGTAAATCAACAAATCGACGGCCGTGAGATGGTAATTACAGTTGCGAACTGGAACGGGCAGAAGCAGACCGTTCTGGATACTTTCAAGCCCTCGAGCTGTACGGAGATTCCGATGAGTCTTGAGGATATATTCATAGAGTGCACCAGGTCCAATCCGGAGCTTATTGAAAGCTGATAGCAGGAGATAAAGAAAATGTTTACACTTATAAAAAGAGAAATTCGGGACCACGTCGCGTATTTCATAGGAGCGGCTGTTTTATCGGCAATCTTTATCATTATCTCGATTTCTATTGCCAGTCAGTACGAATCTTTAAGGAAAGCAGGCCGAAACTTCAGGGCTCCAGAGATTACATTGGGTATTGGAATACCGACTGCTGTGCTTGTCATAATTGGTATCTGTGGTTTGGGTGCCGCCCAGATGTATTTAGACAGGAGCAGGAAAATCTCGGCATTTTTATCAACACTGGCGGTTAGTAGAAGCAGGATATTGCTTGCGAGGATTGTTACGGGGATTCTGGTAATTCTGACTTTGCTTTTACCTGTGGCTATAACGATTGCAACTTTATTGCGTCTTTACGTTCCACCTGTCCTGGTTTATCCCGGTATGGTTTTTGATATATTCATTGCAGTATTTCTCATGGCATTTGCCTGCTATTGTATCGGCTTACAAACAGGCTGGACCTCGGGCAAGGTTACTCCTACGTTAGGGGGGATAGCCCTGGCCTGTATCTTCGTCCCATTGATTTTTGTAAAAGGATTTGGCCTGCAAATAGTGGTGATACTTGTGCTGTTTATTATCGCCTCTCTAATACGCATCCGGCATACGTTTATGACAACATCACTTTAGGAACATAACTATGAAGTCTCTAATAAACTATCCTGTCAAAGTTTTTGCCACGGGCTTTATTGTCCTGGTATTGCTGAGTCTGCCGCTTTTCTATATTCGGATTTTCTGTGAGGCGTCCCTTCTTGAAGGGATGCTTCGTGAGGTTAAAAGTGTTACTATAAGCCCATCCGGCTTAGTGCCGTACGAGTATGAAAACGACCCTAACGTTGCTGTTCACTCCCAAGTGTCCGCACATATGCGTTTCGCATCCCCTTTGTCACTTGGGATTTTCGACTATTTTCAGGCGAGAGCCCCGGGAGGTCGCTGCTCAAACGTTTACTTCTATGAATCTGACGATGATTGTATGTATTTTGACAAAAAGTCGGGGCTAATTGTTCACCACTATCAAGACGTACAAGTAATGCCCGACAAAAGGACATCGATCAAGAGGGTACAAATCTATATCGGCCCGGAAGGAGTTTCTGAAACTCCGGGCAAAGCCATTGGTCGATTTGTCGAGCCTATTGTTGACCGCAATCGGATATATCCAGGATTGAGAGAATCGCGTGATTTAATAGTATATGACAAGAAGCTGAGGCGTTTTTTCAAAATTGATTTTAATAAAGAGATGGTAGCCAAAGGGCCTGAACTGGGCAAGGAAAACCGACGTTACGAACCAATCCAGATAGGCCAATTGAGGAAAACAACCTTTGGTATGAACTGGTCACCTCCGAAGATTCAGGAATACCGTAACCAAAAGAGTCTGGATCCCAATGCGGGTCGATATCCGACGGGTAATACCAAACCACTTGTACCATATCTTTTTGGGCATGAAGCAGGCCCGTATATGCTTGTCCTTGACAAATCAGGATTAATTTACCTGCTCGACAGAGAAAGCCTTAAATTTGTTGAAGTCGCTGGGCGCGCTGGACGTACCGCCCACGTTGGCTGGTTGCCGAAGCCGGGGACCTACTTTGCTGGCGCAAGAGATGGCATTCCTGCAAGGCCACAGGATTCGTTGGGTTACGAGGTTCAGCCAATGGCCTTGACAACACAATTCTTCGAAAATCCTGAAGAAGTCAAGGTGGCTTTTGGTGATCCATCTCAAAGTTTTGTACGCCCGCCATCCAGAGTTGAGAGAAAGTATTTAGGAATGTTCGCAGCAAGTCTATCTCGTGATGGAACCAGCCTGGCGTTGACTGTCTTCGATGAAAAAGGAAGAACAATCAAAAAAGCTCAAAGCAATTTTACAAAACAAGAAGGGAACCGTACTTTATCTTATCCTACCAGCAAGGAGGTTTTCTTCAGGCAACCCTTCGCGTCCACATTTACCATTGTTAAATATCTTGTAGAGAACCTTCATCCGCCGATTCTTTCTCTTGGCTCCTATTTCACAGCGTCGGCCTTTGAAGCCGGCGCCGGCCACAGAGCACTGTTTTTACTGCCCAATTCATTTATTGCAATGCAGGGCAGGAATCATCGTGGGAATTTTGTTGAAAGATTTTTTGGGGCCTTAGGCTGGATATTGCCTTCGATAATATTTTCGATATGGCTCTCAGTTCGGGTCAATAAAAATGCGGTTGTTGTCGGGCTTTCGGAGAATGCAAGACTTTACTGGATACTTGGAACGCTTGCCTTTGGTTTTGTGGCCTATATTACATACAGACTTACGAAGCCGGGGATAACTTTGGTGACTTGCCAAAACTGCGGCAAGATGAGAAGGCCGGACATGGCCAGGTGCCATCGCTGCAAAAGCGAATGGTTTGTTCCGGAGCTTACGCCGCCGGCCTGGCGGGTCCTCGACGGTACAGAACAAACAGAACAGGCCGAAATAGCTGATGAGGGCTTAATTTCGGATGTGGAGGGTGCGGAGGAGGCCGCGACGGAATAAAAAACCTGTTTCGATAGAAAAATTTCTGTTACTTCCGGCAGGCCACCGGCCTTTTAATAAATGAGGGCCGTATTAATGAATAAGGACGATAAATACATCCAGCAATTACTCTACCAAGCTCGCTCGGGCAGCCGCAAAAGCATGGGGAAATTGGCTGTTGCAGTCCGGGAGCGGCTGTATCCATTCGTCTTTCGCACTACATTGAATCACGACCTTACCGAGGATGTGCTGCAGGAAACGCTGCTTACGGTAGTGCGGCAGGTTGCTTCACTGCGAGAGTCCCAAAGGTTCTGGCCATGGGTGTATCGTATTGCCTGGAGTAAGATTCAGGATAACCACAGGCGGCGCCGGATTCGGTCATCCGGAAAGACTTCACTGCTTCAGTATCACGCAGGCAATGCGCAAACAGGCAGCGACAGTATCCTGGATGCCCAGATTCACGCCGAGAGCCTCCAGCAGGTCTCGGAGGTTTTAGAACAGCTCAGCCTTCAGCACAAAGATGTTCTTCGTCTTCGTTACTATGAGCAGTTGCCGTATGACCGGATAGCTTCAATGACACGCACGACGCCCCAGATGGCCCGTGTTCGATTTCACCGTGCAAAAAAATCTCTCAAAGCCCGCCTTTCCGCCTGCTTGATGTAGAAGCTGTTTCAAAACTCAATTTCCGCTACGAACGGCTGCAATTTTCTCTCTCGTTGTTGTCGGAGCAAAATTGGCTTTTGCTTAATGACAATTGAAATGATATACTATTATCAGGCTTTTGCAAATTCGTACAAAGAGGAATTTTTCGATTTTTGTTATTAACAAAATACGTCCGGCAAACGACTAATATCACTGGAGTTAAAAAATGGCTGACGAATATTCTGTTTCAACAAAAGTGTACGAGACTGCCGAGCTTGGCATGCTAAGCATCCTCGATATGCTGAAATACTTTGAAAAGCGCGGCGCGATGCGGGTCTCGGATTTGCATATCAAGGTCGATGCTCCGCCTGCATATCGCATAGACGGTGACCTGGTAAAACTCAAAGGCCCGAACGTAACACCCAAGATGGCCAAGCAGCTTCTCTATCCGCTTTTAAGTAATGAAAAATTGCGCAAACTTCGCCAACAGTATAGTATTGACTGCTCTTATAGACTTGGCCAACTTCAGTTTCGAATCAATATCTTCAGGGAGAACGACGGCCTGGCCGGGGCGATTCGGGCCTTGTCGCTGGACATACCGCCGGTTGAGGACATCGGTTTTCCAAATGACGTCTGGAAAGACATCATCACTCGGCGGCACGGCCTTGTTCTTATGACCGGTATCACGGGCGCAGGAAAATCCACAACAATCGCTTCCATAATACACCGAATCAGCGAAAAAAGTGCCTGCCGGATTATGTCCGTCGAGGACCCTATCGAATATATCTTCCCTCAGAAATACTCGATCACGTCCCAGCGTGAACTCGGAAGGGACGTCGCATCCTTTGCCGAGGGTCTGAAAGAAATGCTGCGTCAGGACCCCGATATAATATTCGTCGGCGAGATGCGCGACGCCGAGACGATATCCATGACCCTTATGGCCGCTGAGACGGGACACCTTGTTTTTTCCACACTGCATACGAGAGATGCGACCGGTACTATAACAAGAATATTAGACTACTTCCCGGAAGGCAGACAGTCCGAGGTGCGCAACCAGATGTCGCTTGGGCTTGCTTATATTATATGTCAGAAGCTTGTACCCAAAAAGGATGGAACCGGCAGAATTGTAGCGATGGAAATTCTCAACAACAACTACGCCTGTGCCAATCTTATACGAACTGGCAAAGTCGAGCAGATTTATTCACAACTGCAGACAAAGACCCGGAACAGGCCCGACGAAAAAATGATGACGTTGGAAAGGCATTTGGCGACGCTCGTGAAAGAGGACAAGATTGACCTGCTGGAGGCAAAAAAGTGGGCCAATGATCTCAAATGCTTTACTGATTCCATGCAGCGTGTTTGAGTTTAACGTGCATTTTTTATGATGCGCATCAGATGAGAAATAAAACGCAGTAAGATTCAGATGACAATCCAGTTTTTTTGTCCCAGTTGCAATGATATAATCGGTTTTCCCGATAAGCACGCCGGAAGACGCGCAAGATGTACCAACTGCGGGCAGTTCTTTATAATTCCTTCCGAAAATTACAAGAAGCCGAAGAAAGTCAAACTGCAGGAAGAAAAAGGCGACCCGCTTCCGGGTTTTTACCGTGCTGTGTTCGTTGATAACTGGAAGCTGTTTTTCGACTCGGAAAATGTTACTTCGCTGGCTTTTGTGATTGCCGTAGTATGCTTTAAGTTCTTTACGTCTGGTTCGCCCTGTTGTGCCTACGTAACATATTATGCTGTCTGGGGCTGGCTGTTCGGCTTTTATCTCAATATTATTTATGAGACGGCTTTCGAGATAGATAAGCTGCCGGAAATTAATCTCGGAACAAGCATTACCTTTTTGTGGTACATCATTAAGCCGCTTTTTCTTTTTTCGATTACTCTGGCGGTGGTTCTGTTGCCGTGCATTATCAGGTACATAATTCTCAAAGAACAGGGATTGTCTTTATACGATATTTTGCATTCCAGATTGCTGCAAGTTCTTTTTATCTCTGGCTTGTTCCTGTTCCCGATAGCAATATTAACTACATCTGTCGGCCAGACTTTTACGATGTTCAGGCCCGATTATCTTCTTGGCCCGGTATTGAAAGCTTTTTTCCCTTATAGTGTTACGGTGCTTTTGCTTATTGCTGCTGCGTATCTTGAAATTGAAACAACCCAATTCACCGGTGCCGGCTTACCAACAACGGCAGGCCATCTGGCGATGAACTTTGCCGTCCAGGTTATCGCTATATTCGCTATGCGCTCGATAGGCCTGTTCCACCGGCATTATAACTGCTATCTTGCGTGGTAATGCCCATCAGCCCGGTCATTACAGGCATGCGAAATGCTGACGCAGCAATCTCAAATCAAACTCCTTTTTCTTTCTCACCTTATTTGGAAGATGTTTCTTGTTCGATGAGTCTTTTAAGCAGCCGTTCGAGAAGCTCCATTGGCAGGCCCATCACATTTGTCAGGCTGCCTTCGATTCTTTCGATAAATTCATCGCCGTTTTCCTGTATCGCATAAGCACCCGCCTTGTCGCGCCAGGTGCCGCTTTTGATGTGTTCGGCAATCTGCTCAGCGGTCAGTTTTTTCGGGTAAATGGTCGTTGTATCGCTTTGGTTTATTTTGATGCCGTCGCGTAATCTGACAATTGCAATGCCGGTAATCACCTTATGAGGCCTGCTGAAGAGCTTATTGGTAATCTGCTCGGCATCTGTCCGGTCGGCCGGCTTGCCTATGATTTCCCCCTCGAAATACGCGATGGTATCTGCTGCGATGACCAGACAGTCGGGATGATATTCGGCGACATTTTTCGCCTTGGCTAAAGCTAATCGTTGGGCATATTCACATGGTTCAACGTCCTTAGTGGAAAAAGCCGACTCATCGATATCAGGCCGGACAATCGTAAATTTATAGCCGGCTTCGGTTAATAGCTGTTTTCGCCGGGGTGAAGCCGATGCGAGAATAAAAGAGTATTGGGATTTTTGGGACATAAATAATTTGCTGCTTTAGTATTGGGTGTTGATTATTTGCCTGCAGAAGGCAAGGTACTCTTTCTCGATTTGCTCAAAATTATCACCGACATAATCTTCAAATAATCCCCGGCCGACGATTCGATTCCAAAGGACGGTTTTCGGGACGTTTCTGTCTAATGCTATCTTTTTGTTAACCTCGTCGAGTGCCCAATCTCCTGTTAAGCCGTCGAGGAGCAACCGGCGATAGACGCCCCGCCATCTTCCGTACCCTGCTTCCTGCAAGAATCGCACTAATGCGTATGACTGGCTGTAAAAGGCCATCACAGCTTTGGTCTGGTCGGTGGCAAGTACATCACCGGGATTCATTGAAATTAATTCTTTGAGCGGTATCATTTTGTTTTTAGTCAGCGTTCTTTTAAGCCCGTCCAATCGATATATGTTATCAGTCGGCTCGAAATAAAACAGCCCGTCATCACTTCCGTGGGTTTCGAATAGCATTGCTATGCCTTCATCAAGCCAGCTCGGCAGGCGAAACTTAAAGCATCTGCCGTTAAACTGGTGCCATCCTTCATGCCCCAGGGCCGAGAAAGTCCGCTCTATGCCGATATCATATACCACACAGGCACCGTTATGATAATAGGCACCGGCCTTTATTTTGCAAAATATTTCCGCCTGGTCACCGGCGAAGCTCCTTGTGAAATCCTCCCACTGGCTTCGCTGGGCAAAAAGATAAATGGTAAATTTGGATTTTGTTTCGACGGATTCGGGCAACTGACTATTATAGGCCCGATAGGCCGACTCAATAAATCCGCTGATGCCTCGAAGTACGAAAGGCTCCAGAAATGTTGTGAAAATCTCGTAGTGGGTGGTAGTCAATTTCAGCCCCGGTGCGTAACTATTATTCCAGACCTCAACGGATTTAAGGTCGTGCAGAGCCTGACCCTGCAAATACGCCGCCATTCCCGCACCGGTATCGAGCTGCTGAGTATTATTAATACCATTAATCTCGATTTTATCGGTTCCGGAACATCCGGCCAGACTGATAATGACTATGAAAATTAGCGAGAACTGCCTCACTCCAACCCTTTCTCCGAAGACTAGAAACTGTATTTAAGCCGGCAATTGACTGAATTACCGGGATAAAGCCAAATCCAAGAAACATACTTACAAAACCCTGAACTCCATATTATTGTTAACATCGGCTGCAAATGATAAGGAATCCATTATATTTTGTCCACCCTGGTGTCATTTTTCGTCTAAACTTGTGACGGGCCCGATAAGGCAGAAGCGGAACCTTATTGAACTGGGTGATGCTGAGAGTTATCGGAAAACCGAATGAAAAAATCAAAAGCAATTGCTATTTCGCGATGGATTTGGTAAGCTAATCGTGCTTGGAGACTTAGTTGTGTTTATTCCCGGTGTTTAGTGGAAATCCGGATTATTTTTCAAGATGGAGGCTTAAGATGAAAAGCAGGTTGGTGATAGTCCTTGCGTTAATAATTCTATGCGTCTGTTTGCCGTTTATGAACGGCTGCGCGAACAATGCCCAGGAGGGTGCCGCTATTGGGGGGGTCGGCGGTGTATTGATAGGAGCTATAGCAGGCGGGGGCGGAGGAGCGATAGTTGGAGGGCTAATAGGGGCAGGCGGCGGCTATGTAGTAGGTAACGAAATGGACAAGTAACCAAAGCGGGGCTATATATCTTTGAAATCTGCCCCGAATATGTCGGCTGTGAACAAATATACTTCTGTCTCCGGGTCTTTCCAGGCATCGGGTGCAAGGCCTGCTTTCTGGGAACTACAATACGAAAGAAATTCCTCTTTGCTCCAGCCGGTCTCGGTGGCAACCTGAGGAAGGAAGCAGCCTGAAGCACGTCCTTGTTTTATATATATGCCGTCAACACCAAGCTGCAGATTTAACGGTTCACTTGTCCTCTGCAACGGCGAGAGGACCGATATTTCGACATCCAGTTGGTGTAATTCCCTGGCGCTTATCTGGTCGGCGAAAAAACGCGGGTCACTGGTGGCTGAGGCCTTTGCCATATCTTCCACTAATTCAATCAGGGGGCTGTCCGAGATGAAGTTGCCTATACAGCCCCGCAGTCGGCCATGATTTTTCAATGTTACAAAGCAACCGCAGTGGGCGTTTAATTCAGGGTCATCCGATTGGGGCGCTTTGGTCGGCTTTCCTTTGATTACAGCCTCAACGGTATCGTGTGCGACTTTCAGAAGAGTTTGTTTTTGGGTGTCATTCATTTTTTAGCTGGAAAACATCCGGCCCAAAAGCTTTATCAGATAAACCACGACCACCAGCAATATAATAACAACAACCGTGGCAATGTTGAAATATTTTTCTATTAATCGCCGTGCCTTTTCACCGAGGAAATAGAAAAGCAGCGACTCCCCTCCAAATCTCATCGTACGGAATACGATGCTTATCGTTACGAATTTTAGCAGAGAAACCTCCGCCATCCCCCCTACCCAACTGAAAATCATATAGGGCACCGGTGTTAAGGCAGAAATTGCGATGGCCCAGAAATCATATTTTGTGTAAAGGTCGAGGGCAAGCTGAGCTTTTGCGCCAATGCCGATGCTGCCGAACAAATCCACAATTCGTTCCGGACCGATAGCCAAACCGAGGGAAAAGGCAATTGTTCCTCCGAGGACGGAAAAGAAAGCACAGGTCAGGCCGTACCTTAGTGAACGCTTCGGCTTACCGAGGCAAAGCCCTATCACCAGAACATCGGCCGGAATCGGGACACATACAGGCTCGGTCAGGGCAAGCACAATAAGCGCTATCATCCCGTAACGAGTATCGGCCCAGTGAACAACCCAGTTATACAACCGCCTGTGCCAGTGCCACCAGGCAACGGCTTTGTTGTTTGTTACATGTTGCTCGTCACTCGTTTTATCTATTATTGCTTCGTCATTCGGCATTCAATATTCCTTAGTCTATATTTCTTATCCCTCTAATCCATCGAACAGATTGGGTACATTGTCTTCTGGCTTCTGGGGTGATTTTGGCTTGGAAGCCTTGCTCTTACTGGAAGGAAACTCTATGATTTTTATCTCCGGACCGGATTCGGATTCCAGTTCCTGCTTATCAGCCGGAATGAAAGGTATCAGTCCCATTTCATACGCCTCTTCCTGTACTTCCCGTGGGGCCATGCGGATATCCATTATCAATCCATCGACATCAAACATCCAGACCAGCGGATTATCTATAAGCAATTCCGGCAGGCACCAGTCAGGATCAAGCGGCATCAGGTCAAACTTGTCACGGATGATTTTTGATTTCGCCGCCATTGTCCCTTTTGAGACGCCGAATCCCTCTGCCAGTTGTGCCGATGTCATATGGGGGCTTTGTTTGGGGTCATGCAAAAAATTGACCCAGCCGATGGCGTGAACTATCCCGCCTGCCCAGGCGGCCGGACTACTGCGGTCCAGTGGTAAATGTGTTCGGCAAACTGCACTTGCCATATGCTCACAAAGCTCCTTATAATTCTCATTGAGGTGAGCATCGCAGAACGCGTCTATCAACTCCACAATTTGCTCAAAGGGCTGCCGATTCCTTTTTGGAACATGCATCTGTGCAGCTTTGCTTTTACTCTTTCTCATCTCAATTTCCTTTCCATCCGTAGATCAAAATAGGTCATCCTTATCGTCCCACATCAATTAGGCATTAGTTTAATCTTAATTGATTTGGGAGGGCAATCTCAGTTGCTTACCTCGACACTCCTTTTTCGATATTCAATATTTTAAAAGTAATTCTGGGCCTTTCGCAGCGCTTAAGAATAAGCTCCGCGAATTAATGTCAAATGCTACACTCAAGAGCATATATTCTCAATGAAAAAGTCATTTTTGCACGCAAAAGGGGGCGAGCTGTTTAATTGCCGTTACGCAGATGGTGGCCGCTTGTAAGTATCTGTGAATACAAGTCTTATGGTAGGGTATTTGTTGTGGAGCTATGAAATATCTCTTGACAAAACGTGATTAATTTTGTATAATGAATTTTAATTAATCGAGGGGTTTATCTGCGTATTTTCAGGGGGGGGTGTTTATTCAGGAGAAAAAACTACAATTAACCGGTGCGATTATAGTACTTTGCTTTTGCTGTTCAGCCAGCTTTGCTTTGGATCCGTTGGGCTCTGCTTCAGATAAACTGCAAAAAGGGCAGTTCGGTATCGGGGTGGATTATTCCGACAGCGATATGGATTTCAAGGCAAAAGGCAGAAGCAATTTAGCGATTTATAACGTAACCATTGGAAGTCTTGTTGGCACCCTGTCAGAAAAGCAGCGCCTTGATCTTGACGGTGTCGAAGTGCATAAGGCTTACGCCAATCTTGGCTATGGTATTACCGACAACCTGGAGGTGTTCTTGCGTCTGGGTGCGGCGGACGCCGATTGGAAAGATGACGGAGACACGCATTTTAGCTTTGGTTTGCGTACAGGCGTTACCTTCTATAAAAAAGATGCTCTTCAATTAAGTGCACTGGCTCAATACAGTTGGGCGCAGTCCGAGTTTGATTCGCTGCCTTTGACAACAGTGGTGGGCGGTACCCCATATCCACTTTTAATGTCGGGAAAGCTAAGTCTGCATGAGATACAAATTGCGATGGGCCCGACATATGAGTTGACCGATGGTATCTCGCTTTACGGCGGCGGATTTTTCCACTTGATGGAAGGTTCACTCGACCTCAAAGGTAGTGCAACTACGGTGGGTATTCCACAGTTTAGATATGATTTGGACAACTCTTATGATATAGACAAGGTTTCAGAGCTTGGTGTGTATATCGGTGCCCGGATTAAAGCTACAAACGATATTTCCTATAGTATCGAATATCAGCATACCAACTCGGCTGATGCGATTGCTATGCGGCTTCTCTGGAGATTTTAGCACCGCAAAAAACTTTTTTTCCTCATTCTCATACGTAGTCGTCCCTGTATAATTCTTTGTGTTTTTACTGTTTGACACTATTGAAACATGCGCCGGAACTGCTATAATCTCGATGAGCGGCTATGAATGACAAAAAACAATTTGAAAGCGTTGGCGAGGGTTTGTTGGTAAGAGCACCCGCCAAAATCAACTTAAGCCTACTTGTGGCCGGCAAGCGTTCCGATGGTTTCCACGAATTAGAAACGATAATGGCCAAGGTCAACTGGTATGATGAAATCCTCATCGAGCCGGGACAAAAGGTCGGTATCGAACTTGTCTGCAAAGGACCGCACTGGGCGCCGACGGGAAAAGAAAATCTTGTCTATCAGGCGGCTGAATTATTGCTGAACAATTGCGGTCTCAAGGCTGATGTAAAAATCACACTGACAAAAAATATTTCCGCCGGCTCAGGGCTCGGCTCGGCCAGCAGTGACGCGGCGGCAACCCTTATGGGGCTTAATAAATACCTTGATATACAACTTCCAAATGAACGGCTTGCCAAACCGGCATCACAGCTCGGCAGTGACGTAGTTTTCTTTTTGGATGGGCCGCTGGCATTTTGTACAGGAAAAGGCGAAAAAATTAAAAAATTAGAAGAAAATTTTAACTTCCTGGTTTGTCTGGTGCTTCCGGGTGTAAGTGTCTCTACTAAAAAGGTTTACGTTAATTATGAACACAGTCACCCCCTTTACGAAAAGCTGAGCACACAAATAAACGGTTATATCGAAAAAAACAGGATTGATTTAGTTGCGAAGATGTGCGCAAATATGCTTGAGATAAGCTGTTTTGGTTTGGTGAAAAGCCTTGCCGAGCTTAAGTCGAAAGTTGAATTGTTGGGCATTGGGCCATGTTGTTTAAGTGGTAGTGGTTCAACAATGTTTTGTCTCATTGAGAGCGGGGATGAAGAGATAGCCAGGCAATACAAATGCAAACTTGAAGAAAAGATTGGTTGCAAAAGCATTATCGCCATTAACAATAGATGGTAAACTTTTTAATGAGGCAGAGAAAATGAAAATCACTGAGGTCAGAGTCAAGTTGGTTAGCAACAAAGATGACAGGCTGAAAGCTTTTTGCTCAATAACGATGGACAATGAGTTTGTGGTTCGCGACATTAAGATCATCGAAGGTACGAATGGCTACTTTGTCGCTATGCCATCCAGAAAAATGAGCGACCATTGCGAAAAGTGTGGAGGCAAAAACCATCTCAGAGCCAGGTACTGTAATAACTGCGGAGGAGCCCTTCAGGATAACAGGGCAAAAAAGGATTTCAAAGGCAGAATGAAGCTGCACGCCGATATCGCACATCCGATTAACGCCGAATGCAGGAAAAGAATTCAGGAAAGAGTTACTGCCGCTTTCAAAGAAGAGATGGAGAAATCAAAGGAGCCCGGCTACAAGCCTGTCGAACTGGATGAGCCGGACGATGAAGTTCCTGAAATAGTCTCGTAGCAAAAAGGAAACCCGCTTTTCAATAAATAGCAAAACTGGTAGTTCAAAGACAGAAAAAACCGAATACAAAAACTCTGTCAAGAAATCCCCTCTTGAGATTCAATTACTCTCCGATCGCCTTATCAGGCTTGGTGCAAAGCACCCCCTCATTTATGCAGTAAGGTCTTCGAGAACCTTATCGAGAGCAAAATCCAGATATTCATTGAGTTCGTATTTGCCTGCTGTAAGCTGCTGTCGGACATCAAGAACTTTCTCTTTTCGTCCATCCGGCAGCGAAGCTATTTTTTTCAACACTTTGCCAATAGGGGTAGTGTTTAGATTTTCAAGAATCTGCTCCATAATAAAATCCTTATCCGGAGCAAGGCTATCGTCGACAGTATCCACTTGGCGATTTTGGCCCTTAAAACGGCTGCTGGAATCGAAATCGGACATTCAGACTACCTTGCATGACAAGCTTCGAGGAAAAAAAATCCTTTTCCCCCCTCAAAGCTTATAACCACTATATATTGTGTATCCCCTTAATCCCTTAGGAGGCCCAAAATAACCTACTAATACTGGTATCGACAACAAGGGCCTGAAAACTTTAGAAAAGTTTGGCGTCCGGCTAACTTTTGCGAAGGGTAAAATTTACCTTAATACCCAGTAAAGTAAACCATAACAGTATTAAAAACGGACTTTTTTAGAAGGCCCATTTTAACGGCGGCCTCGTCAATATAGGACTATGCAGAGAAATTAGGCAATATACCATATATAGTGATAGTCAAACAATCACTGAGCATAAGAAAACGAATGTGTTTTGGGCGAATTTGAGATGCCGGGGGACCAAGGTTTTCGCTTGTGATTGGAGAAATTTTTTTTCAATGAGAGCTATAAAAGCACATTGACAAATAAATTATGAACATACTGACAATATGCACCTTAAGAGGTTAAGGGGATGAATATCGAACTGGCCGTGAGCGAATTGATGGAAAGGGTGTATTGTGATGCATAATTGCAGAGATTATTCTTGACGAGACAGTGGCTGATTTGGTAGAAATATAGATGGTGAAGTGTTCCTGCGCTGTCACTCATCTGTGGATTTTGCTCTTCGTGCGGGTTCAATTCCTGTTATTTACCGAATAGAGGAGGAATTATTGAGCATTACATTATGTGAAGCGCAGAGTTGAAAGGGGGACTCAGTTCTTTGCAGTGACGAGATTCCAAC
>DAOUVA010000288.1 GCA_030667885.1 Phycisphaerae bacterium | reverse complement strand
TTCATCGGTTGACAGGCGGCGTGCCGAAGCAATATCACCTTCTTCGAAGTGGCCGTTATAGATGGCAAAGGCCAGCGCCGGGAACTGGCTGATGTAGTGCGGCGTTTCCGTGACATAGGAATTCATTCTGGGCCAGCCGTCGCCCATGTATGATCTTGAGCCGGCAAAGTGATAGGATGCATCCCAGCCCTGCAGTCCCATACCATAGAACGCAACCAGCGGGGCAATTTCCGCCTTCCACTGGTTCGGTGGGATTTGGGTCCATTCGGTCATGATGAATGGTTTATCCTCAACTTGCCACAAACCGCTGGAGAGTATGCCTCGGCCGGCTTTGTTCAGATGGGTTGAGTTATTTACCGAACCTGTAGTAATGTTGTGTCCGCCTGAGCCGCCGCCGAAGTAATTATGGCGATCAATGGCCTCCATTGCATCGTCGGTCCACAGATTAGCCGCGGAGGCTGCCGGACCGCCTGCCTTCCATGCGGTACTTACTGTCACCGCTTTATAGCTGATATTGCGCAGGCGCCGTTGATAAGTCTCGTAGCAATTACGTTGTGTCTCGGCCAGAAAGCGGATGAAGTCGCCCATGCGCTTGCGTTCCTGATGTTTATTGCTGAATGGACCGTCCTTCTCCATCTCCCACGCGGCATAAATGTACATATTCGTTTCATTAACTGAGTCGGGACGGCTTCGCACGGATCCATCACCGTTTCTAATTATGTTAGTCTTCAAGCCCGAGCCCCATGCATTAGCCAGGGCGGTGTCGTTGCCGTATTGACTTTTGAGCCACTGTTGCCACATCAGCTTCAGCCTGCTGCCGTGGTTCGGGTAAGTCTGGCCTTTGACAAATTTGTCACCGAGCGGGTTGTGGAAGAAAATGCTGTCTTCGTTTCGGCATTCGATAATAGCCAGAGCCGGGTCATCTTTATAAGCCAAGCCGGTGTATGGATTGATGTGATTGAGCAGCAGGTTCACGTATTCCCACTGTGAGTCCTGATATTCTTCGATAAAGGTGGCAAAGCCGTACGTGTCTTTGCCGGGTCCGCTGTTTGGCAGCTCGTTATAGAGTTTAGTGTCGATACCCTGGTTGGCAAGTGCCACGTGATGGTAGAATATTGACCATGTCATATAGATACCGCGATCTTTGAGTATCGAAAACCACTTGTCCCACTTGTTGAGCTTGATGGGATCAAAGTAGCGATTACCGGCTCCGCCCTTTAGCGTGCCCAGCACACTCTCTACCGGGTGCTGGCGTATCATATTGATGCCATGCTTGGCATAGAATCCGGCTTGCTGCTGCTGTGCCTCGAGAGTTTCGGTCATTGATGCACAGATAGCCCAGAACTTCGCCGCAGTTCCATTCTCGAAAACAAAATCATTGCCCTGGCGTCTGAGGAAACCGTGTGTTCCCGCAGGTTTATCGAGGAGGCCGCTCATATCGATGATGGAATCTTCAGAGAATTGGTCGGGTGCGGCCATCAGCATAAACCAATCATCCCGTCCGGGCGCCGGAGGATTGGGATTCGGTGGAATAACACCGCCTGGGGCCCAGGGAAAGTTGGTAAAAGCCATCACGTCTATACCGCCGTGGTTCTGCTTATCGGCACCGTCATTATCAGAAATGCTGATCTGGAATTCATATGTCCCTCGCGGAAGCTCGAACGTATCACCAAAAGACCATGCGATACAACGGATATCGATACCCGGATCCACCAGGTCATTCATGTGGTCCCGGGCCTGAGATACGTCCAGGTTTTTCCAAGTCCCATCGACACCGCGTGCGGGCTTGAACCTGTAGCTGTAGTTTGCGCCGCCGCTTTGACTATGAAACGGATTGAGCCGAATCCACCACATATAGGTTCCGCCTTCAGTGATGTTTACAGAGTAAGTAACTGTAGCGGAATCGGGATTATCATTGTCTGTGAAATGTACATGCCAATCGCCGTTGGACTCGCCGGGCTTTCCCGGGGAAAGTAGATCCATACTTATATTGGTCTGACGATACCATGAATGGTTGTTCCAGGAAGAAGATAAATAATTCTCTCCTTCAATCCAGAGAGCTTCGTTGGCTTTGGCATATTCCGATACAAATACCGACAATAAGAGGCCTGCTATACAGAGTCGTATAATAAATATCACCTTTGTTTTCATTTATTTGTCTTGCCCCAGTAAAAAGGTTATTTTTTGGGAATACTCCTTTATCGTCAACTTGTCTGAGTCGCTCCGATTTAACTCTATTATAGTACTAAAAGTTACGTGTCAAAGCAAGCCTCACAGGTTTCATTTTTGAAGTGCTGCGTATTGCTTTTTGTTATGAAGTACACTATATTATTGTTTAAGAGTTCAATCCGGGCTTTTTGTATCATCCTGCGTGGAAGCTGCTTAAAAGCCATGAGCCGGCAATATACTGCTGAAGGGATGTACTTATGGAACATATAAGTCATGCTTTGAGACACCGTGGTCTATTCATACTCGCTGTGATAATGTTATTGCCTGCTGTGCCTACCCTGTCGGATAGTTTTGACGACAAAGAAAACGGACAAATGCTGCGGATTCCTTTGAAACTTTGCAAAGACACTGACGATCAGGGACAAGGCTGGAAAGTTTTACGATTTAAGAACAGGTTGCCGAACAAGGTGGTCTGTGATGAACACGGCCTTCATATCAAAGTAAAGTGCTCGGCCAACCTTCTTGTCTATGGCCTCGAAAGTCAAACACAGGTTCATAGTGTCGTTTTACAGGGGGCAGTTACCGGCTTGCCTCGGATTCCGGAAGGGAAAAGGCAGGGCGATAAGAAGGCGGATGATTTTGCGATTCGGCTCGGATTGGTCATAGCGGGGAAAAAAAGGCTTAATCCAATAGAGAAGCTCTTTGCTCCGGAACTGGTAAAGCATTTGTTTGAGCAGGCACCGAAATCGCAGGGTCTCGATCATGTTTGTTTTTTGAATCTTGCAAACGACCCTCCGCCTAAGTGGAAAGAACGAATTCATCCCATCGGTAAAGGACTGCTTCGGGAGCAGATAGCCTGCATAAAGGGCACACCCGGAGATTTTACACTAAAAGCTGAATTTAAGGAGCCTTGCGAGGTCCTGGCTTTGTGCATTATTTGTGATGGTGACCACACAAAATCTGAGTATCAGGTGACCATTAAGGACATTCGGTTAAATCCGAAAAGGAGAAAAGAAAAATGACACTTACCAGAAGAGAAGTATTGGGAGCCGTTGGTATCGCGGCTGGTTCATGTGCTCTTTCTTCCTGTGCGATGGAGGGGATGGGTTCCTTTCAAGATGGAACCCCAAAACCAGTTTTCCCCTGGAGATATGCCGAATTGGACCCGGATATAACTGCACAAAGAGCATACTCCAATTACAAAAAAGGCTACTGCATGTATGCCACTTTTAAGTCGGTAACATCCCAGTTAGCCGACAAATACGGCGAACCCTACAGGTCCTTTCCTGTTAATATGATGATATACGGTGCCGGCGGGGTGGCCGGCTGGGGTTCACTTTGTGGAGCAGTCAATGGTTCTGCCGCTCTTGTCGGCCTGTTTGTCAAAAAAGAAGATGAGATAAAGCAACTTGTCGATGAACTGTTCCTGTGGTATCAGCAGACCGAGCTGCCGGTCTATGTTCCGCAAAAACCGGCCCTTAACATAGAAATCGCCAGGTCTGTTTCAAGTTCTGTTCTCTGTCATGTTTCTTGTACCAGGTGGTGCAAAGTCTCAGGCCACAAGACTTTCACTAATCCACAAAAGGAACGATGTAAACGTCTGAGCGCCGATACAGCAAAAAAGACGGTCGAAATTCTTAATGCTCATTTTGCTTCTCGATTTTCAGCCGCTCTACAGCATGATGAAAAGACAAGGCAGTGCATGCCATGCCATACGAAAGGAAGTAAGCTGCAGAACACCCGCGGCAAGATGGAGTGTAACAGTTGTCACTCTTCTTTAGCCGATGAGCACATGAACAAAGGGAATGAGCAATCTGTCTGATTATTACGACATGTTCCTTTTTAGAAAAGTTACTTATTAGGAGAAATTTCGATGTTAAGAAAGCATATCAATAGACGCCGGTTTCTTACGGCAACTGCAAAAGCCGCTGCGATTACGATTGTGCCGAGGCAGGTTCTGGGAGGACAGGGGCATACTTCAGCCAGTGAGAAACTCAATATCGCCGGTATTGGTATCGGTGGTATGGGCGGGAGTAATCTGCGGCAGCTTGAGAGCGAAAATATCGTGGCCTTGTGCGATGTGGATCATGAATACGCAGCAAAAACATTCGAACGCTATCCGAAGGCAAAGATATATACTGATTTCAGGAAAATGTTAGATAAACAGAGAGACATCGATGCTGTAATGATTGCCACTCCGGACCATACTCACGCGGTTATCAGCATGGAAGCGATGCGAAGGAAAAAGCACGTTTATTGCCAGAAGCCGCTAACGCACGATGTTTACGAATCACGTATGCTGGCCAAAGCGGCGAGGGAGAATTCCGTTACCACGCAGATGGGAATACAGGGACATTCGGGCGAGGGCATTCGGCTTATTTCGGAGTGGATTTCTGATGGAGCTATTGGTGAGGTGCGACAGGTTGATGCCTGGTGCAGTTTGTCCTATTATCCATTTGGTCATGCGGGGTGGAGTTCTAAGTGGAGCCGGCGACCGAAGGAAACGCCGCCTGTGCCCTCTACGCTGGATTGGGACCTTTGGCTGGGACCGGCGCCTGAGCGGCCTTATCATCCGGCGTACCATCCGGCTGTCTGGCGCTGCTGGTGGGATTTCGGATGCGGAATGATGGGTGACCGTGGTGCTCATACATTGGACCCTGTTGTTTCGGCGCTGAAGCTGGGGCATCCGAGGAGTGTGGAGGCGACATCGCTGGATTTGAATCCCGATACGCATCCGCTGGCATCTATTGTAACTTATCGATTCGGCGCCCGGGGTGATTTGCCTCCGGTTAAGCTGACATGGTATGAAGGTGTTCGCCCGCCCAGGCCGAAGGAGCTGGAAGACGGCAGGCGTATGGGCCATGCCGAAGGCGGTACACTGTTCAAAGGAAGTAAAGGTAAACTCGTTGCCGGTGTTTACGGGGAAGATCCGCGTCTGATACCTGAAAGCAGAATGAAAGCGTATAAGATGCCCGAAAGGACCATCCCAAGGGTGAATGGCTCACATGAGCAGGATTGGGTGCGTGCCTGCAAGGCGGGGAGGCAGGCGGGGGCGGATTTCGAGTATTCGGGGCTTCTGACGGAAATATGCCTTCTGGGAAATATAGCTAAGCGGGTTGATGCCAGAATCGAATGGGACGCTGACAATATGAAAGTAAAAAATTTGCCCGAGGCCAACAAGTATGTCCGGACACAGTATCGAGAAGGCTGGACTTTGTAAAAAACAATTCTTTTACTATTGGGTTTGCAAAATGGAAAAAAAAGGCGTTCGAAAAATCTTTTTACTTTTTCTGTTGGCCGTTATTTTCGCCAATGGATTTGTCCGCGAGAACTGCCTGGGAGCCGTCTTTGAAATTTATCCGGCGACTGTTGACTCTCAGGAGGAATTTGAAACTATCGCAAATTCTCTCAAGCCCGGCGATGAATTGATTTTGCATGGAGGCATTTATTCGCAAAGTGCCCGCCGGGCTGTTTCGGTTACAGGCTCAGCCGCAAAACCAATCGTTATCAGGGCGGCAAACGGGCAGCAACCAATGCTTACACGTCCCGCTGATAACATAGACAAATATAATAACATCGAGTTTATCGATTGCTCGCATCTGATTGTTCGTGGGATACATTTTAAGGGCGGCAGCTCAGGAGTACGATTTATTCGGGGCCACCATATTACGTTTGAAGAATGTGAAATCTTTCAGACCGGCAATAACGCTTTGACAATGAACAGCGGAGACTGTGATGCCTTTATTATCAGGAAAAATCACATTCATCATACCGGTCAGAGCAAGACACGCCGTACAGAAGGAGAAGGCATGTATATCGGTTGTCACGATGGCTCATGCCGTACGACCAATTCGCTTTTTGAAGGGAACTATATTCATCACACGCGCGGTACGAGCAACGGTGGAAACGATGGTATTGAAATCAAGTTCGGCTCTTATGGGAACATTGTCCGTGATAATGTC
>DAOUVA010000121.1 GCA_030667885.1 Phycisphaerae bacterium | reverse complement strand
TTTCTTGAGGCGATTAGCTTTGCCTAAGAAAATTAGGGACTGGTCGCTTAGGACGCTCCAAGTGAAATTGATAAAGATCGGTGCCAAAGTAGTGAGGCACTCGAGATACGTGATTTTCCAGATGGCAGAGGTAATGGTATCGAGATCGTTGTTCTACGATATTATTGAGCGTATCAGTCGTTTGAAACCTGTGCCCATTGGGTATGGTTCATGCTAAGAGTTGCTGCAAAACTTGATTTTCAAACAGTGACACCGGTTGAGGTATGTCAAAGAAACGATAATCAGTTTCTAAATTCGTGTTTTTGCTATTGTTACTGCTAAAATAGTTTCAAAATGAAGTTGGAAAGTTTGAGTTTTCGAGACAGATTTGATATTCTATTGGAAAAGAGGCTCAGCGGCGTAGCTGAGCTAAGAGATATAATGGTATATGGGAAATCCCAGTTAATTCAAGGTGGAGAGATTATATATGAACAGGAAATGGTATTGTTTAAATATACCGTTGTTGGTAGCGGCTGTCTGTCTGTTCAGTGTCAGCTCGACCGTCGCTGAGGTATTGCCAACCGGCAGCGCTCGCCCTGCGGTAGCATCTCAGCATTTTCCCGACCGCCTGCATACCTTCGTCTGGCGAAACTGGGAATTGGTTTCTCTGGAGCGAATGGCTAAGATTGTGGGTACAACGCCTGAAAATATCCACAGGGTTGGTGCCTCTATGGGCCTGCCGCCGCACATAAATCCGCCCAAAGAATATCAACAGAGAGGTTATATTTCTATTATCCGCCGCAATTGGCATCTTCTACCCTACGAACAACTGCTGACATTGCTGGATTGGGACGCAGAAAAACTCGCATTCGCGCTCCGAGAGGATGACTTTCTCTGGCACAAGCTTGGGTTGATGAAACCCGCCTGCCCTCGTATCATCTACGTCCAACCGGACGAATCAACAGAAAAACGATGTGCTGAAATCAGAGCCATTGTTTCCTCGCATTTTGGAGACGAACTGGCCAAGCCGGCTCAGCCTCGATTCGATTTCATTCGAGTTCTGTCAGCCGTTGATAAGAACAAAAAGATAACAGTTCCAACCAAGAGCAAAAATAAACAGATTCGGTTTCTCTATTCTTATTTTGCCGTCTATGGCGACCCGCTGCTCAATCCGCAGCTCGACCCTTATCCGGAAGGCCTGCTCCAGCGACTTGCCGAGCAGGGTGTCAACGGCGTTTGGCTGCACGTGGTTCTCCGTCAGTTGGCGCCCAGCAAGATTTTCCCCGAATTTGGTGCCGACCACGAAACACGTCTGGCGAACCTCCGTAAAATGGTGGAGCGAGCCAAACGATATGGCATCAAGATATATCTCTATTTGAACGAGCCGCGTGCTATGCCGGCATCGTTCTTTGAGGGTAGAGAGCACATCAAGGGCGTTCATGAAAGAGATTACTATGCGTTATGCACCAGCACACCGGAAGTAAGGCAGTGGATAGCGGAATCCTTGACCTACGTTTTCAGGACAGTTCCAGGTTTAGGCGGCGTCTTTACAATTTCCGGGTCGGAAAATCTACAAACTGTGCTTCACACGGTCAATGGAAAAAGTGCCCGCGATGCAAGCATCATAGTGACGCCGATATTATTGCCGAGGTCAACGCCACCATCGAAGCTGGTGTCCACCACGGCAACCCAAATGCCGAAGTGATCGTTTGGGACTGGGGTTGGAAAGGGCATGGCTACGCACCGGATATCATTGCCAAGCTGCCAGAATCGGTGTGTCTGATGTCCGTCAGCGAGTGGGGCATACCGATTGTGCGGGGTGGCGTGGCCAGCACTATCGGGGAATACTCGATGTCCACCGTCGGACCAGGCCCTCGTGCCCTGAGACATTGGTCGCTGGCCAAAAAACGAGGTCTCAAGACCATCGCAAAGGTTCAGGTCAACTGTACATGGGAACTGTCCGCATTGCCGTACCTGCCTGTGATGAACCTCGTCGCTCAGCACTGTAACAACCTCGCCAAGGCAGACATCGACGGCCTGATGCTTAGTTGGACGCTTGGCGGCTATCCCTCGCCGAACCTGGAACTTGTTAAACAGTTTGAGTCTCAACCACCACCCACAATACAGCAAGCTTTGATGAAAGTTGCAACGGCTCGATACGGGAAGAAAGCCGTCCCCGACGTGTTGGATGCTTGGTCTAAATTCAGTGATGCGTTTACTGAGTTTCCTTTTGGACTCGGCCTCTACGTTGCCCCGATGCAGTACGGCCCGTCCAATTTGCTTTACCCTGAGCCAACCGGATATCGAGCGACTATGATAGGTTTCCCTTACGATGACGTGAAAAGCTGGCAGGGGAAATATCCTGCAGAAGTAATAGCATCCCAATTCGAGAAAATAGCTAATGGCTGGCAGAGCGGCCTCGATAGCTTTCGGCGTGTGTTGAAAAAGACACGTACACCTCTCCAGCACGCTAATGCTCGGAAGGACTTTCGTATTGCCCAGGCTGCTTACTTACATTTCAAAACCGTCGCAAACCAGGTTCGATTCACATTGGCCCGAAATGCCCTCTTGTCGGAATCACTTAATTCTTCCGAGCGTGAAAACCACATTTCGGTTGTTAGGGCAGTTGCCGCCAATGAGATACAGATTGCTAAACGCCTTTTTACTTTGACCCGGCAAGATTCGCGAATCGGATTTGAAGCATCCAATCACTACTATTACTTCCCGCTCGACCTGGTCGAGAAGGTAATTAATTGCGAGTGCATTCTCAACGATTGGCTTACCAGTCAAACTCGGCAACAATAGGCGTGTGGTCGCTCGGCCTTTCGGCGAGACGGGGTTCTCTATCTATGTAGCAGGCAGTGCTTTTTTCTGCTAACAGCTTGGTGGCCATAATATGGTCTAATCGCCAGCCGCGATTGCGTTTGACCGAACCTCTCTCCCTGTAATCCCAGAATGTATACTGGCCCGGCTCGCTGCAGTGCATCCTGAATACATCGACAAAACCCCACTGACAAACGGCCTTCAACGCTTTATGCACTTCCGGATGAAAACAGACGTGTCCTGATAAACCTTCGGGGGCATACACGTCTATCGGCTCCGGCGCAACATTGAAATCGCCCACCCAAAGGATTGGCTCGACAGGTTTGAAATATTTATCGAAATAGTTGCTCAGTCGTTTGAACCAGTTTAACTTATATTCGAACTTTTCAGATTCAGGCGAGTATCCCTGTGGGACATAGGTATTCACAATCGCAATGCCGTTAATTTCTGTTTTAATCATACGAGCCGAGTCCTTTGGCTCATCATCAAAACCAAATTCTACATTTGTGATTTCACTTTTGCTGAAAACCGCCACACCGTTATAGCTCTTTTGGCCTTTGAAAATATATTTGTATTCGGATTCGTCGAACGCATCGGTCGGGAAATCGACATCCTGAACCTTGGTTTCCTGGACACATAGAACATCCGGCTGATGCTCGGCGAGCCACCGAAGCACAAGCGGCAGGCGTGCACGCAGAGAATTGACATTGAAACTGGCTATTTTCATTTGAATTATTTTCAGCTTAAACTACTGCCGATTTAACTATTTGTCCGATATTATTATATATAATCTGCTCAAATGTGGTAAATTGTATTTTGCAAATTTATAGAAAGCTTGCATAATATTATCAAAAGACTTGTAGTTTCATACAAATATCTTCAAATATTGTAATTAAACTTATCGGCAATAAAAAGGAGTATTAGGAAATGGTAAAAAAAGTGCTATTAGGCCTTGCCTTAATTGTTGTGGTGTTTTCACTGATGGGCTGTCAAACTGTTCAAGGATTAGGCGGCGACATTCAGTGGACAGGTGAGAAAACCGCTGAGATGCTGGAAGGAGAATAAAAATAACTCGTTTGTCAGGTAAGTTTTTCGGCCTCCCTTATTTTAGTTTTGCTTTTTTGGGCGGAGGTACTCTTTATCGGTATTGCTTTTTTAGTTGTTTGTTCGACGGCACTAACTTGTCGGGAGATGCTCATTTTTTGCGAAACATGTGTCTTACCAACAACTTTGTCAACCGCAGTGTAACTTTCCACTATGGCTAATAAGCTCATCAAAAAACTAAGCGTGCTTTCTGCGCCCTGATTGCCGTTAACACCCCCCTGTGCAAGTCCATCATTACATCCCTTGGTCCTAAAGTCGTAGATAGGGATGTGCAGGTCATTTTCGCCGAGAAACCAGTCAAATGCTTTCCTTTGAAGTGTTAAAAATCTTCTGTTTTGGGTAGCGTCGTAGGCGGCTCTTAGCATCATAACCGTACTGACTGTTTCTATAGGTTGCTGGTCGAAAGTGGCCTTTGTCTTACCCCGCTCATACCATCCTTTACAGCCGACAAAGCTGAAGTAGCTGTCATTGAAGGTATTTGCCAACAGAAATTCGCAGGTCTTCTCGGCCACTTCAAGGTATTTATCTCCCAAAATCGTCCCTGCAATGAACAGTGCATACGGCAAAACAGCATTGTCGTAAGTCAGCGTATCCTCAAACCACTGCCAGTCGGGAAATCTATTTTCATCGTACTGGGTTACCAGTCCGTCCGCAGCTATTTCCAATTGGCGCTTGATGTCGCTGGCTCCGGGAAACTGCTTCAGATAATCGCTCATTCCCAGTATCGAGTATGCCATCCCTCTTGGATGCAGCTTTTCCACATACCCTGCGGATTTATCGAAGCAGTCTTTGATAACTGATAAATATGAAGACGAGGGCGGTTTTGCCATAACCGTTCCGAACGCCCATAATACTCTGCCGAGAGCATCATTGACGGGCTCATTCCCCCACCAGCTCCTGTCAAAATTCATAAAGTTTCTTACTGACCCGTCACTGTTTTGTGAATGAATGATGAAGGATAGGTATATATTGAAAAGATGCAGGGCCTCTGGTTCTGGATATTGAGCGTAATACTTTGTCATTGCGATTACAGCCCTTGCATTGTCGTCCGTGCAGTAGCCGTATTCGCGGTTTGGTACCGTAAATTTGGCGTGCTGACACAGACCCGTATCATCAGTCAATCTTTTTAGATGAGCTAATGATGGTTCAGGCACTTCAATACTTGATACTGGCTCGGCCACTGATAGTGCGGCTTTGGTAGTAATGCGAACCGGCATTCGTTTTGCGTTGAACAACTTCCAGTAAATCTGGCCGATTTTGGACCAGGTCCTCGACCTCCCATAGTCGTAAGCTTTTCTTCGCAATGAATAAAAAAGAGAATCATCCTGCAGTATTTCTACTATTGATTCGGCCATTTGCTTTGAATCGCCGAATTGCACCAGCTTACCTCGTCCGTTGGCCAACAACTCCACAGCCGCCCAATATGGAGTTGAGACAACGGCTTTGCCTGTGCCTACCGCAAAGGATAAAGTCCCGCTGGTCAATTGTTCCCTGTTTAGATATGGAGTAACGTAAATATCTGCCGCACATAAAAAGTTGTGAAGCTCTTCATCGTTCACAAACCTGTTGTGAAATATCACATGTTCAGTGCAGCCTAATTCTTTTACCATTCGCTGCAGTCTGAATCTGTAGGATTCACCCTCGTGTTTCAATACAGCCGGGTGTGTCATACCAAGGACTATGTACAGAACAGTAGGTTCTGCCTCGATTATAGCCGGCATCGCCTTTAGCATGACTTCTATGCCTTTGTTCTTATTAAGCAGGCCGAATGTTAGTATTGTCCTTCGGTTTTCTATGTCGAATTTGTGTTTGTAGTAGTTATTGTCAACGAAGGGTAAATCCGGTATCCCGTGGGCAATCAGTTGTACTTTTCTGCCGGATATACCGTAAATGCTTCGTAGCATATCAACACCGCGTTCATTCATCGTAATTACTTTATAAGATGCATTGCACACGTCCACTAAGGACTTGTGGTAGGCGGGGCTCGGGTCATTAAGAACCGTGTGGAGTGTCGTTATTACCGGTGCTTTCAGGCGGTTAAGCAGCAGGCTCAGATACGAGCCGGCATCGCCCCCGAACAGCCCGAATTCGTGTTGGACGGAGACCACATCGACATGGCTGAAGTTGATATAGTCAGCGGCACAAATGTAATCGCTTTTCACATTTTGACGGATTTCGAACTTTACGGGGTCATTATATTTTTCATCTTCCGACCGCATTGCCACTACCAACGGCTCGAATTCGCCATTGACTGCTAATCCGGCATTTTCAATTAAATCCGACGTGAAAGTTGCAATTCCACATTTTCTTGGCTTGAAAGAAGAAATAAACGCCACTTTTTTTGTGGAACTTTTTGTCATCTGTAACATCCCCTTTTATAATAATTACAAACTCAACACCTCCATTTTAAGGCCAATTACTTAACCTGTCAAGTAAATTACCCGTTGGGTTACCGGCGCAGAATATGTTTTTTACCGGACTAAATTAAGGAGCGTCAGACGTGAAAAAGGGCGAATTTGCAAGGATTTCCAGATTTTTTGCTAATTTTTTGGTTTTTTTGCCAACAAAAGTGGTAATTTTGTGTAATATACTACTAATGTAATAGGAATAATAGGAAATAAACTATGAAGCTCTCGACCAGGACCAGATATGGAATAAGGGCTGTATTAGAACTGGCTGAAAACCATGGCAATCGGCCATTGCAGCTTAAAATCATTGCTCAGCGACAGGATATTTCCGTTAAGTATCTCGAACAACTGATGGCTATACTCAAATCAGCAGGGTTAGTTAGAAGTATCAGGGGTTCAAAGGGCGGATATATACTTGCCAAAGCTCCGGGGCAGATTAGACTTAACGAGGTGTTCAATTGTCTGGAAGGACCTCTGACTACCGTTGAGTGCCTTGAAGACGAGGATTATTGTGCACGAACTGCTGATTGTGTTACAAAACAGCTCTGGGCACAAGTGCAATATGCGATTATAAATATTTTGCAGTCTATAACTTTACAGGATTTGGTTAATAGGACAAAGAACAGCAGAAAACCGGATTATCAGATATAAAAATAAAGGGTGAAAAGATGAGTGCTGTATTCGAAGACATTGCCGCTGCGGTCGGCTTTACGCCGTTAGTGCGAATCAATAAGCTCGGCTCGGACAAAGCAGCCATTCTCGCCAAGCTTGAGTCGTTTAATCCCTGCGGAAGTATAAAAGACAGAATTGCATTATCAATGATAGAGGCGGCGAAAAAGAAAGGCCTGATAAAGGAAGATACCATTATAATTGAGCCGACCAGTGGCAATACCGGTATCGGCCTTGCCTGTGTTTGTGCTTCGAAGGGGTATCAATTGATATTGACTATGCCCGAATCAATGAGCGTCGAGAGGAGAAAGCTGCTGCGGTTGTTTGGTGCGGAAATCGTGCTGACGCCGGCCGAGCAAGGCATGACAGGTGCCGTGGAAAAAGCCAGACAGATTGTAGCGGAAAACCACAATGCCTTTATGCCCCAGCAGTTTGAAAATCCTGCAAATCCACAAATACACAGAGAGACAACTGCAATCGAGATTTGGAACGACAGCGATGGCAGGGTTGACATCTTTGTTGCAGGTGTCGGCACCGGTGGGACCATTACCGGCTGCGGGGAAGTATTGAAAGGAAAGAACAAGGATTTGAAGGTGGTAGCGGTTGAGCCGGAAGACTCGCCGGTACTTTCCGGCGGTAAGCCAGGCCCGCATAAAATACAGGGAATTGGCGCTGGATTTGTGCCGGAAGTGATGAATGTTGAGATAATCGACGAAATCATACAGGTTTCAAATAATGATGCTGTGCAGACGGCTCGACAGTTGGCGGCGAAAGAAGGAATACTGGTTGGAATAAGTTCGGGTGCTGCGATGTGGGCGGCAATACAGCTTTCGCAGCGACCGGAAAACAAGGGCAAAACGATTGTGGTTATTTTGCCGGATACCGGAGAGAGATATATTTCCACTGAAATGTTTGAAAAATTATAGAGGAGCTGAAAGGCGAAAAAGATTCCGACTTTCTGTAAGAGGATATGACAATGCAGCCAGATAAGCCGACCAACAGGAGAATAGAAAATCTAGTTGGTAGAATTGCCCGGACGTATAAGGGTGATTCCGGTATAAATTTTATCGATACCTCTAATCTGCCGGTGCGGGATAAAATTCTGGAGATTCTCGACTTGGTTTTTGAAGTGCTTTTTCCGGGCTACACCGGCAAAAGAACGGTTACGAAATCGAATATCAATTTCATCGTCGGCGACATTTTATGCCAGCTTTACACAAAACTTTCTGAACAGATAGAGCGGGCTTACAAATACCGTTGCAGAATGAAAAAATGTGATAGTGGCGGCTGCCGGGCAATGGCCGAAAGTGTTACACTGTTTTTGCTGTCGCGACTGCCGAAAATTAGAGAAATGTTGAAAGGAGATGTTGGTGCCGCTTTTGATGGTGACCCTGCCGCAAAGTCTTATGAGGAAATTGTGATAAGTTATCCCTGCATCGAAGCAATTGCAACGTATCGTATCGCACACGAGTTATACCTGAAACAGGTACCGTTAATTCCGAGAATAATGACCGAATGTGCACATGCGAAAACCGGCATTGATATACATTCCGGCGCAAAGATAGGTAAAAACTTTTTTATCGACCATGGCACCGGTGTCGTTATAGGGGAAACCACCGTCATAGGCGATAATGTAAAAATTTATCAGGGGGCCACCCTCGGCGCACTCAGCTTCCCGAAAGATGAAAGAGGCAGGATAATAAAAGGCGGTAAAAGACATCCGACAATTGAAGACAATGTAACAATTTATGCCGAAGCAACAATACTTGGCGATGTAGTCATCGGAAAAAATACGGTAATCGGCGGTAATGTCTGGATAAAGGAATCAGTGCCGGCTGGTGTTACCGTTACAACTCCCAAGGCAGACCTGCTTTATATAAAACACAACAAAAAGACGAAAAAGTAAAAAGGCCGTGTGTAATACGGGATAAGTTGTAAAGAAATTCAGGAGATTTATTTTGGACGAACGACTGTTTGAAAAAATAGAAAAGCTAAAGCAGCAGCGTAATGCTGTGATACTCGCACACAATTATCAGCCCGGCGAAATACAGGACATCGCCGATTTTTGCGGCGATTCTTTAGGTTTGAGTATAAAAGCAGCGCAGACCGATGCGGAACTAATTGTATTTTGCGGCGTCCAGTTTATGGCTGAAACCGCTGCTATACTTTCTCCCGAAAAGACAGTCCTTTTGCCGGACAAATCCGCCGGTTGTCCGATGGCTGATATGATAACCGCTGAGCAACTGCGGGAATTGAAACAGCAGCATACCGATGCGCTCGTGGTTTGTTATGTCAACAGCTCAGCGGAGGTCAAGGCCGAAAGCGATTATTGCTGCACCAGCGCTAATGCAGTTGACGTGGTGGAAAGTTTACCAAAAGATAGAAGCATTATTTTTGTCCCCGACCAGCATCTCGGAAGATTTGCAGCAGATAGAACCAGCAGAGACCTTGTGCTTTGGCCGGGCTATTGTGCAACGCATATAGTGATAACCGAGGAGGATATTAAAAACGCAAAAGCGAAATATCCGGAGACGGTTGTAATGGCGCATCCGGAATGTACCGAGCCGGTCAAAAAGATTTCAGACCAGATACTTAGTACTAGCCAAATGCTCCGCTATGCGAAAAAAAGCGAGGCGAAGCAGTTTATAGTAGCGACTGAAATAGGCATAATTCATACTTTGAAAAAACAAAATCCCAATACCGAATTTATTGCAGCTAATGACAGGGCGATTTGTCCCAATATGAAAAAGATTACGCTGGAGAAAATAATCTGGTCATTGGAAGATATGCAATATAAAGTTATGATACCGGAAGAGATAAGGATAAAAGCGAAAAAAGCGATTGATAGAATGGTGGAAATTCTGCCCGTGGAATAAAGAGGGAT
>DAOUVA010000232.1 GCA_030667885.1 Phycisphaerae bacterium | reverse complement strand
GCAACGTATGGCCGGGGTCTTATTTGTCAGCCCTTAACCGCCGAGAAATGTGATTTGCTTGGTTTGTATCCACAGACCGTTGATAATACTGCTCGATTCGGAACGGCTTTTACTGTCAGTATTGACGCCGCCAAAGGGATAAGCACGGGTATAAGTGCCCCAGACAGAGCACGGACAATTCTGGTGGCTATTGCGGATGATGCCATGCCCAGTGACTTAGTTCGTCCCGGCCATGTATTTCCGCTCCGTGCCCGTGACGGCGGCGTACTGGTTCGGGCCGGCCAGACGGAAGGTGCAGTTGATTTGATGCGCCTTGCTTCCCTAAAGCCCGCCGGTGTCATCTGTGAGATTATGAACGAAGACGGTTCGATGGCACGAGTGCCGGAGCTGCTGAAATTCTGTGAAAAACACAATCTTAAAATTGCTTCGATTTCCAAGCTCGTAGAATATCGTCTCCAGCGCGAAAGTCAAATCAAGCGTCTCGAGAGCGTCAATTTACCCACAGACTACGGAGAATTTTCTCTCATTGGCTATGAGAGCATAACTTCGGCCGAGCCACACCTGGCGATATGCAAAGGCGGTGTTGGCCGGCTCGACGACAACGGAAACCCCATAGAGCACGATGAGCCGCTGTTGGTTAGGGTACATTCGGAATGTATGACCGGTGATTTGTTTCATTCTCAGAGGTGCGAATGCGGCTACCAGTTGATAACCGCAATGAAGATGATCGAAGAGGCCGGCAAAGGTGCTTTGATTTATCTGCGTCAGGAGGGAAGAGGCATCGGTCTGTCAAATAAACTCCGAGCGTATAAACTTCAGGAGCAGGGACTTGACACTGTTGATGCCAATTTGGAGCTGGGATTTATGGCCGACAAACGCGATTATGGAATCGGGGCTCAGATCTGTCGTGATTTAGGGCTCAAAAAAATTCGCATCCTGACAAACAATCCGAAAAAGATTAATCGCCTTGAGGTTTATGGTATTAAGATTGTTGAGCAGATACCGTTAAGGGCTGAGCCGAGTAAGCACAATGTCGATTATTTGAAAACGAAAAAAAGCCGCCTTGGTCATATGCTTGACGAGGATTAATAATTTATGAAGATTGCCGCCGTGGTATTCCGGATATTGTTATTTATATTTCTTTTGGCCGCCGCCGGTTGCGGACAGTTTCCGGGACGTACCTCGAAGGTTGGTAATGACCTTAATAAAATTTCTGTTTATTCTCATTTTGCCCCTGACAGAATCAATATTATGCCATTAACTGAATTTATCAACACCGACAATGCCCGGCAGATTAGTATAAAGCCATACGTAAGCTTGATTGATCCTTTTGGTTCTCAGATAATATCACCGGGCATATTTCGCTTTGAATTATACCAAAGAGCTTTACGCTCGGCTGAGCCAAAGGGAAAGAGGGTTGAAATTTGGGAGGATATAGATTTAACTGAGCCGGCAGTAAATCATGAATACTGGCGGGATTTTTTAAGGGCTTACGAATTTGATTTACCCTTTGAGCTGGATGTGAACCAAAGCTATATATTGCAGGTAACGTGCCTGTGCCCTAACGGCAGACGCCTTTCTGTTGAATTCGCTCTTAAATTAACACAATGATTTCTCTCCGCTGCGTTTCGGCTTTCGCTGAAATAAGCCATGCAACCGATTACACAGGTGATATTGTTGGAAATTGCAGTATTTTTGCTGTTGAGCTAACATTTGCCCGGTAGTAGTTTTGAATAAGTTTTTCTTGACGAGATGGCTGTTGATTTAGTATAAATAAAGGTAACGCAGCTTATACTGGTGTAAGAGATTGCCCTGTTAGCTTCATACGGGCGTGCGTACCTGGTTCTGGTTTGCAGGTTTTATTTGACAGGAGGAATCAAGTTTCTTACATTTCAGTCAATAGTTGATATTTGTCTTTTGAAGGAAGGAGGTAGTGACAAATCATATAAAATATCCTCTGAAACAAACATCAATAATAAGTGTGAAGATTATTGCCTATTCGTTTTTCTTTTAACTATTTTTAGGAGAGAGCTATTATGTCTAAATTAGCAAAGTCGGTATTAATTTGTTTAGTAGTAGGTTTGGTAGTAAACGGTACCTTGCAGGCCAATTGGTCGGAAACCTTCGACGGTGACGAACTCGACCTGGCAACCTGGCAATTCCTTCCTTTTCCGGATGTAACCAAAACGTTTACAAATACCATTGAGGTAGATCCTAATGGCAACAAATACTTAAGCCTGGGTGAGACCAGTTCGGCTGGAACTGGCGGTTCGGCATTCGGCGCCGGATTCGGCAGCGACGAAGTCTTTACCGATGTCCGTGTCGGGGCTATCGTAAATGTCACTGGTGATGCTTCCAGAAATCACCATGGCTTATTAGCAAGGGCGATATATGTTATTGACCCGGATGGATCAGTAACCGGCGTTGCCCCAGGTTTGTTTACACCTCAAGTCTATGTGATGCACATAAACTGGGAAGACGGTCCGGCCAACATGAGAATTGATATCGAGAAGGTCGTCAATATGCAAAATATCATGAGGAACGAAGCAGAGCTTGGTTTGGAAGTTGCTGCACCGGGCCTCAACCACGCCCGGAGCTACTATGCTGAGCTGGATGTCGTCGGTTCGGGTCCCGTGTATGTTACAGGTAGTCTCTATGAGTATAAAGGCGGGCCATTGGTAGTGAAGACCGCAACAATGGTGGACACCAATGGTAACGACCCCTGGGAAGACCCGGATGTGCATGATGAGGTCTTTGCCGATGGTAAAAGCGCGATCTTTGCGCAGAATGAAAATGAAGAGCCGGTAGGTTACCATACCACATTTGATGATGTCTTTTCTGTCTCAGACGGCCCGGCGGCGGTTAATCCCAGCCCTGCTGATGGCGCAGCGGCTGTGTCTATCGATGCCGACCTTAACTGGCTTGAGGCGGAATTTGCGACTTCGCGTGATTTGTGGTTCGGCAAAAAGGGAGCTATGGAAAAGATTGAGCAGTCGCCGGAAGGCGCCGCCTTTGATCCCGGTACACTTGAATTCGGTCAAATGTATGAATGGCGGGTCGATCAAATCGGTCCATCAGGTCCTGTCACAGGCCGCACCTGGACATTTACCGCTGCTGATTGCTTGAGCGCTGAGGACTTTGATGCTTATACAGACGACGCCGGTCTTAGGGCGGCATGGGTTGACAACATTCCCGATTGGGATTACCTATTTCTCGGGACGGATGCCGTGGGTAACAACTCTATCCGGTTTGATTTGCAAAATCAGTTTGAACCTTATTTTACTGAGGCCACACGAACATTTGAAAGTCCTCAGGATTGGACGGCTCATGGTGTAGAGGCCTTGTCGTTATCTTTTATCGGTGAAAAAGAAAATAGCGAGCACCTGATGTATTTAATACTGGAAGATGCCGCCGGCCAAAGCTTGAAGGTTGAGCATCCGTTTACCTATGCATGTCAGACTGATACGTGGCGCCAGTGGACTTTTACTCTTGGTCAGTTCACTGATGCCGGCGTTGACTTGAGTTCTGTCAAAAAGTGTACTATTGGCTTCGGAGACGGAACAAATTCAGGACAGGAAGGTGACGACAGGGACCTTGTATTTATTGATGATATTAACCTGTGTCCGGCCGGTTCCTATTGATCAAATCCCTTATATGGTTGAATTTGAGGATTTCCAAATTATAGTTGAAAAGGAATAATTTTGGATGTTTTCTTTATTCAAATTGGTACACTCTAGCGTAATATAATCATCACTGTTTGTCGAAATCAAATTGTATATTAGTAACATTACGAACACGTATTTCAGTTGGGAATCATGGGTATGCGATGGACAATAGCTATAGCGGGAATGATCTGGTTGGGGTTATTGCAGGTTTCATGCATAGCGGAAAAGATAGTTCTGAGGCTGAAACCCGGTGAGGTGCGACAGGAAATTGACGGATTTGGGGCGAGCGGGGCGTGGTGGGCGCAAATTGTCGGGAGCTGGGAAGAAAATAAGCGGAAGGAAATCGTGGGTCTGCTGTTTGGCAAAGAAGGAATCGGATTATCCATTTATCGCTATAACGTGGGAGCTGGTTCGGGAGAGGAAACCGGAGACCCCTGGCGGCGGGCGGAAACGTTCGAAACTGCGAAAGGGGAATATGACTGGCAGAGAGATAAAAACGCGATGTGTATTTTGCGGGAAGCATGCGCCGCGGGAGTTAAAAATGTAATCCTGTTTGCCAACAGTCCGCCACGACGAATGACCAAATCGGGATATGCGTTCGCCGGAAAGGGCGCGGATAAATCCAATTTGCGGGAGGATAAGTATGAGGAGTTTGCCGAGTACCTGGCGGATATCACCGAGCACTTTATCCGAGTGGAAAAAATCCCTGTGAAAGGAGTCAGCCCGATTAATGAGCCGCAGTGGGATTGGGACGGAAATAGCCAGGAAGGGTGTCATTATTCGGCTGAGGAAGTAGTCCGGATGGTAGAGATTATGCTGCGGGAGGTAGAGAGGCGGAAACTACCGGTAGAGGTGGAGGTGCCGGAAAACGGCAGTTGGGAAATGGTAGTAGAGCCAGCGGGGGATGACTGGAGGAGATCGCCGGTCTATCTGGAGAGACTGCTGGGTAATGAGTATGTGCGGGAGCGGATGGATAGTTATGCGGTTCATTCGTATTGGGCGAATTTGGAGCGTAAGAAGGCGTTTGCGAAGTATTTTTTTTCGAGGTATCCGGGGAAAAAGCTGCAGATGACGGAATGGTGTGAGATGAAAGGCGGGCGGGATTACGGGATGGATTCAGCGTTGCGGCTGACGCGTGAGATAATAGATGATCTGGTGTGGGGCGGTGTTTCGTCGTGGCAGTACTGGATAGCGGTGTCGCGTTATAATTTCCGGGATGGTCTGATTTATGTGAACGAATCGGAGCGAGAGATTGTCCCGATCAAACGGCTGTGGGCGATGGGGAATTTCAGCCGCTTTATCCGGCCGGGATTTCAGCGGTTTGAAGTTGAGCATGATTCAGCAGTTTTACGAATAGTGGGATGCAAGAGTCAGGATGGTGGCAGGTTAGTGGTGGTGGTGATGAATCCGGGAACGGAGAGCGAGGCAGTGGAATTACATTTTGCGAAGGCAGGGGGGGCGAATCTATTCGATGCGTATGAAACATCCAAAGCGAATGATTTGAAGGCCGTGAGTCGTGGGATTAAGAATAACAGGTATAGTTTCCCAGCGGAGAGTGTGACGACGCTGGTTATTAAAGGATCTGAGATCAAGGGGAAGAGGGATCGCTGATAGCGCAAGAGTTGCTTTCATTCGATAATCATCCGTTTTATTGACTCATAAAAGAATAAGCCCGCCCCGAAATGGGACGGGCTTATTTTTAAGACAATCAATAATCCGCTTGTTTTAATTCTCTTCGAGAATTACTGAGCGTAAGTTTCACCACTTTCGATACGTGTCGCAAGGAAACCAGCCATGTCGGCACTGCCTTCTATGTCTGAGCCATATTTTTCCATGACATAGGCGACAGAATCAGCTACCGGTGAGCCCATTTCAGTGTTCAGGATAGCGATATACTGAACGAAAGCATCAATGTACTCTCTTGCCGAAGCATACTGTGCTCCGGTATTATTAGCAAACGTTGCGGCATCTTCGGGAGCGAACGGCTCACCAGGACCTACCAGTTCGCTAAATACCTGGTTCATGGCGGCCATTGCGGAACCGCCTTCGTCAGTTAAAACCGTAGCGGCAGCCTTGAGCCTTGCAGCGGTCTCACAGGGCTGGCAATCCGTAGAAGATACAAAAGCGCCTGCCAGGAAGACCTGTACATCCACCGCAACACCAACTTCAGTAGCCAACCATGCCATTAATGCAGGACAACCACCTTGCCCGAAGACTATTTCCTGCAATGCCGGAATCGGTGCTACACCCAATGGTGCAACTGGTGTCGGCGGTACTGGAGGTAGGTCTCTACCGCAATCCGGACACTCCGGTAAAGCCGGAAGATCGGTACGTTCGCTGTAATCCTGAATTATTAATGTTGCAGAGTCATCGCCTTCGTCGTCGAAGTTGTCTTTGACCCACACGAACTCACCAGTACCAAATTCACCGTCATATCCTGTCATCAAAAATTCAGTACCAACATTTGGACTATCTCCAAGACTACCAGTACCAGCAGCGGATGCCCATATCCCCTGGCCTCCCATAGTAGTCGGAACATAAACTTCAACTTCACTGGCATAAACCCGAGTAGTTGCATTGTTAGTAAATTCGTCGTCTGAGCCCCAAAACGATCCGGCTCGGGATTTTATCTGAGCGAACGGCCGGCCGTCATAACTTTCAGCATATACGACAACCTCACCAGGGGCAGCAACTACTGTTTCGGCGGTGTTTACAGGACCATCGTAAGCATAAGATATTATGGAAGCCTTGGAGGAACTTCCGTAGCCTTCTACATTAACATTTCCAGGTAGGATATTTTCCAACCAACGATCTATAGATGATATGTCATAGCCATTTGTATATATGGGCTCCTGTACGAGATCCGAAGGTGAAAGGTCAGCTCCGGCAACAACACCAACATAGGCGTTGTTCTCATTGCTATTATAAGCCTCAGCTTCTATCGAAGCTGTAGCGGGGATTCTTCCATTTTGTTCGTCTATTACACCAACACCACCATTATGCGAGACAACCGTAGTATTGGCAGTAGCTGATGTCGGCTCCTGCGGCTCCTGCGGCTCCGACGTTGCAACAAACGTATCTCCCGTAGGTTCGTCCGGAATTATTGGTGGTGGCGGTGCTATATAAGCAGCTTGAGCTTCCGACTTTATCTTAGCCGTACCGCTATTAGTACCTAAGCCAGCGGCTACCAAGACATCACCATCGGCACAAACACCAACAGCGGCGTCATTGTCAATACCGTATAGGGCCTTAGCTAATATATCCGCAGTACCATAGTTCTGACCTATTACCAGGACATCACCATCGGTACAGAGCGAAGTAAAGGCAGTGTTCAGTTCAGG
>DAOUVA010000233.1 GCA_030667885.1 Phycisphaerae bacterium | reverse complement strand
CCGTAGCCAAGAAGCAGTTCGAAGGTGCATTGAAGAAACTGCTGCCTTATCAGCGCAGTGATTTCGAGGGTATCTTCAAGGCGATGGAGGGTCTTCCGGTTACGATTAGATTGCTTGATCCGCCGCTGCATGAGTTCCTGCCGCAGGACAAGTGGAACCAGGCGGAGATGGCGCTGCGCCTTGGGATTAAGCCGGCGGTGGTTAAGGCGAAGGTTGATCAGTTGCACGAGTTCAACCCGATGCTCGGTCATCGCGGGTGCCGCTTATCGATTACATATCCGGCTATATACCGGATGCAGGCAAGGGCGATAATCGAGGCGGCGCTGAAGGTGAAAAAAGCCGGCAAGGTCGTTCTTCCTGAGATTATGATTCCGCTTGCGGGCGCAGTTGAGGAATTGAAGCTGGTCAAGCATGAAATCATTGACGAAATCAACATGGTCTTTAAGGAGAAGAAGGCCAAAATCAAGTACATGATCGGGACGATGATTGAGGTGCCGAGGGCGGCCTTGACGGCAGACGAAATCGCCACCGAGGCGGAGTTCTTCAGCTTCGGGACCAATGACCTGACGCAGATGACGATGGGTTTTTCGCGGGACGATGCCGGCAAGTTCTTGGGAGAATACGTCAAAAAAGGTATTTATGCGGCGGACCCGTTCCAGCAGCTCGACCAGGTCGGCGTCGGTAAACTGGTGGAAATGGGCACCAAACTCGGCAGGCAGACCAAGAAGAAACTGAAGGTCGGTATCTGCGGCGAGCATGGCGGCGATCCGAACAGTATCGACTTCTGTCACAGGGTCGGGATGAATTACGTATCCTGCTCGCCCTTTAGAGTGCCGATTGCAAGATTAGCGGCGGCGCAAGCGGCAATCCGTAAATAATTAATGACTATTGACTTTTGATGATTTATTAGTTACAATTGACTAACGATAATCGAGGAGAGCCGCTGAGCACTTTTGGTGTTCGGCGGACAGCGGTTAACCGGGAAAACGGGCTTCAGATTCTTTTGGGAACTGAAGCCCGCGTTTTTTTGGCCGGTATGATTCTTTTGCTTTTTTCATTTTTTGTGCTAATCTCTGTGACGTAAGATGAGCGGGGAAAGGCTTGGGATGTTATACGGAAACCATATATACATAGTTCGCAGCAAGAAGGACATTCTATGCGTAAGGACAAACCGAGCAATACTGCGTATAAGGTTGCTATGAATATCATTACTTTGGGGGCGAAACCGGGAATGGAAAAAGTTCTTCCTCCTGGAATTGTCGAAGCCACGGAGCAATTGCTCCTTGCTTCCGGTGTGGCTGGTGCGACTTCGATTCGATGGTCCCGTTCGCGAAGAATGGTCTCCGTTTACGAGGCGTTTGACTGGATGATGCCCGGTCAGTTTGAGGCCTTTGCCCACAGAAAGGCGTTTTGTGAGCGCCAGGTAAGGGATGGAATTGGAGCGGGTGCTACACAGGTTCTTGTTTTGGGAGCGGGTTACGACACGATGGGGTGGCGGTTGGCGCCGGAATTTGCTGGTGTGAACTTCTTTGAGATAGATCGCCCGGCCACAGCCCTTCTCAAGACAAAGGGAATAAAGGCGATGGGGCAGCGGGATAATCTTCACCTGATCCCGGAGGATCTCGGCATGCGGAAACTGGTGGATGTTCTCAAGGCCAACCAATCATGGGACCAGACAGCGCAAATCGTCATCGCAGCTGAAGGCCTGCTGATGTACCTGCCTCCCGAAGCGGTCCGGGATTTGTTCTTTCAGTGTGCTGCAATCGCCGGTACCGGCAGCCGGATTGCCTTTACCTATATCGGTACCGGTGCGGATGGCCGGCCTGATGCCGGGCGGTGGACGGGATTGGTTCTGTGGATTCTCAAAGTTACCGGAGAACCGTGGCTCTGGAGTATAAGACCCGAGGAACTTGACCGATTCCTGGAAGAAACCGGCTGGACAAATGCTCCGGAACTGGCGGGCTCGACCGGCAGGAAGGGTGTGGAGTTTTTTGGTGTTGCGAGGAGGTGAACGAGAGAAGTTCATTATGAAAAGTGGATGTTTATAGGTTTCCCTGATACAAAAGCAATTACCGCTTATCGGCGAGGCTGCCTTAATTGTTATGTCGAATGGATGGCAAAAAGATTAAGGGCGATGAGGCGGTGTAAACATGGGATATGAAGCCAGTTGGTTTTCGAGATAATATGTGTGCCTGAGGTTATTATTCAGGCCGGCATAATCAACAAATAGAGGATTCTGGAAAGGAGATGCCGATGCGCAGCGGATTTATATGGGCAGCGGGGGTTTTGTTTGTTTTGAGCAATTTTGTTACGGCCGGGGCGCTTTTAGGCGAGGATGTCATGGTGGATGGGGCCCGGCGGTATCAGACTATGGAGGGTTTCGGGACGTGTCTTATTGCGTGGAGCGGCAGGTTCCGCGAGCTTTACCGCACGGAGGAGTTTCAGAAGATATATGTCGAGGGAGTCGGATTAAATATGCTTCGCGTGAATATGTGGGGGCCGACGTTCGAGAAGCAAACGGAAGACTGGAGGCAAATCCGCTTTGAGGATTTCGATATGGGCGCCAGCGGCGGCCGGGCACAGATATTCGTCGATTTTGGGCTGGGTATCTTGAAGATAAATCCGGAGATTAAAATCATCGGGACGGTCTGGAGTCCACCGGCGTGGATGAAGGTGAATAAGTCCATTACTGATAAGAAGTCCGGCGCCATTCGGGCGGGAAGTTATGGGAGCATTAATAATCGTGTCGATCCGAAGTATTACAGGCACTTCTGTAAATGGATGGTGGAGTATGTGAAGGTGCATGAGAAACTGGGTGTGCCTTTTTTTGCCGTGAGTGTCGGCAATGAGGTGCAGTTTACCCAGTCTTTCGAGAGTTGTGTGTGGGACGGGAAGGACTATGTCACCATTATAATTATGCTTCGCGAGATGCTGGATGCCCAGGGCTATGGCGATGTGAAAATTTTTGGGCCCGAGACGATGACCAGCCATCTTTACCAGGGGGGCACCGGTTCATATATCAAGGCGATAAAGAACAATGCGAAGGCTTTGGAGGCGCTGGATGTATTTGCCACGCACGGCTATGAGGATGGGGTCAAGGCGGAGATGTCGGCTACTTCGTCGGGCAAGTTTCGGGAGCTTATCGAAGGTACGGGCAAGCCGTTCTGGATAACAGAGGGCGGAACAGGCGGGCACGACTGGCCGGAGCCTATTCGAGAGGGTATCGGTAATGCCCTTCATAATGCGCTCGTGGCGGGGGATTGCTCGGCCTTTGTTCCCTGGCAGATTACGGAGAGCAGAAAGAGCACGCATTGTATTATGCTGATGAGCACATACACACCGAAGACTTTTGCCGCGATGCATTACAGCAGGTTTATCCGGTCCGGCGCCCGGCGTATCGAGGCCGAGCCAGGTTTCGGCAGTGTACAGGTGGGTGCTTTTCTACATGAGAAGAACGGCGATGTCACCATCGTGGCCATCAATCCAAGTGAGCGGGCCCAAAGATTGAATCTGAGTTTCAGGAATCTTAAGGGATTGACCTTGCTGAAGGTTTATCGTACTTCGGCGTCGGAGAGCATGCAGGAAGTGGGTGAAGCGGGGGTCAGTGGGAATAAGGCCGCTTTTGAGATGACACCCATGAGCATCGTTACTTTCTCTGGTAAGATGGGCGGATGAGTGGAGTTCATCTATCGCAACTCATGATATGCCGCTGTTTTTTCCATTGCCAATGTAGTTGTGGTATTCGCTATCAAATTTTTTCAAACGTGAATTTGTGTGCGTTGGCGTCGATTTTTATATTGTCGCCGTCGGTGAATTTACCGGCCAGAAGCTCTGTGGCCAGGGGGTTTTCCAGCCGCTGCTGAATTGTTCGTTTCAAGGGCCTTGCGCCGAAGGCGGGGTCGTAACCTTCATCCATAATTTGCCGGCGGGCATTGTCGGTGAATTCGAGGGTAATGTGGCGGCCTTTTAAACGCTCAGCGAGGTAATCGAGCTGGATATCGACAATCGTTCGCAGGTGCTCTTTGTCGAGCATGTGGAAGACGATTATTTCATCGATGCGGTTCAGGAATTCCGGTTTGAAGAGCAGCTTGAGAGCGTCTTTGACGTGTGCCTCGATTTCCCAGTCGGCTCCGGATTCTTCTGTTAGCTGCTGAATCTGCTGGCTGGCGATATTGCTTGTCATAATGATGACGGAGTTTTTGAAATCGACGGTCTTACCTTTTCCGTCGGTCAATCGACCGTCATCGAAGACCTGCAGGAGGACATTGAAGACATCCGGATGTGCCTTTTCAATTTCATCGAGCAGGATGACCGAGTATGGTTTACGCCGGACGGCTTCGGTCAATCGGCCGCCCTCTTCGTAGCCGACGTAGCCCGGCGGCGAGCCGATGAGCCGGGAAACGGAGTGCTGTTCCATAAACTCGCTCATATCGACCCGTATCATAGAGTGCGGGTCGTTAAAAAGAAAGTCCGCGAGTGCTTTGGAAAGCTCGGTCTTGCCGACACCGGTTGGGCCGAGGAAAAGTAACGTTCCTATGGGCTTATTGGGATCTGACAGGCCTGAGCGACTTCTGCGAACGGCGTTGCAGACAGCGGCGAGGGCCTCGTCCTGTCCGACTACACGGCGGCGAATTGCATCCTCCATTTTCATAAGTCTTTCTCGCTCGCCGGAGAGTAATTTCACGATGGGTATTCCGGTCCATTTGGAAACAACGTCGGCGATGTGCTCAGCGGTTACTTCATTGCGAATTATGGATTTGTCGGATTTGGAAAGCTCGGCCTCTTTTTCTTCGAGATCTTTTTTCAGGTTTGTGATTGTTTCATACTTCAGACGGGCGGCGGTTTCGAGGTCGCCTTTTCGCTGGGCGTCTTCAAAGCTGTTTTGGGCCTCTTCGAGTTTTTCCTTGATGGTTTTTATCCGGTCGATGTCACCTCTTTCGCTTTCCCACTGTGCGGTGAGCGTTTTGTCCTGCTGCTGGAGCTCGGCCAACTGTTTTTCGGCTTTTTTTAATCGTTCTTTACTTGCCTTGTCACTTTCTTTTTTCAGTGCTTCGCGTTCGATTTGAAGCTGGACTATTTTTCTGCGGATGGTATCCAGTTCGGCCGGCAGTGAATCGTTTTCGATACGAAGTTTCGAGGCGGATTCGTCAATCAAATCAATCGCTTTATCGGGTAGCCAGCGGTCGGTAATGTAGCGGTCTGAGAGGGTCGCTGCGGCGACGAGGGCCGAGTCGGTAATCCGCACGCCGTGATGGGTATCGTAGCGGTCTTTGAGGCCGCGGAGGATGGCTATGGTCTCTTCAACGCTCGGCGGGTCAATTACAATCGGCTGGAAACGCCTCTCGAGAGCGGCGTCTTTTTCCACGTACTTCCGATATTCGTCGATGGTAGTGGCGCCTATACAGCGCAAGTCGCCGCGGGCAAGGGAAGGCTTTAACAAATTGCCAGCATCGACGGCGCCTTCGGCTTTGCCTGCGCCGACGACGGTGTGCAGCTCATCGATGAAAAGGATTATTTGTCCTTCGGCGGCGATGACCTCTTTGAGGACGGCCTTTAGGCGGTCCTCGAATTCGCCCCTGAATTTTGTACCGGCTATCAGTGAGCCCATGTCCAGAGCGATAATTCTTTTGTTCTTGAGGCCCGTAGGGACATCGCCTGCAATTATTCGTTGGGCGAGGCCTTCGACGATTGCGGTTTTGCCGACGCCCGGTTCGCCGATGAGTACGGGATTATTTTTTGTTCTGCGGTTGAGGACCTGCATACACCGGCGAATCTCCTGGTCTCTGCCGATGACGGGGTCGAGCTTTCCCTTTTGCGCCATATCCAACAAGTCGATGCCATATCGCTCAAGGGTTTTATATTTATCTTCGGGATTCTGGTCGGTTATTTTTTCCGGGCCGCGAATCTCTTTAAGGGCGCTTTCAATCTGTTCGGCGGTGACGGAGTTTAGGCGCAGTATCTCTTTTGCGTCACTTTGCACCGAGGCAAGAGAAATGAACAGATGCTCGACGCTGAGGTATTCGTCGCCCATCGCGTCGGCCCTGTTTTGTGCGTCCAGGACAACCTGGCTCAGGGCCGGATCGGGCATGAGCTGATTAGTGCCGGAGCCCTGTGGCAGCCGCTCAAGCTCGCCGGCGGTCATCTCTTTAATTCGCGAGATGTTAGCGCCTATCTTTTTAAGAATCTCGATTGCAATGCTATTATCGTCTTCGCCTACAGCGGACAGAAGATGCAGCGGCGACATAACAGTATGCGATTTGGCCATCACAATCTGCTGGGCTGTAGCCAATGCTTCCTGGGCTTTTAGTGTGAATTTATCGAATTTCATTGTTAACCTTTTATATTTACACAGACGTAATTTCAATTAGAGAAGCTCTCTATCCTTAATATAAGCAAACAGCGTGCCGAAACAAGGCGAAAGTGTAATTGTTGCTGTTACAGATAGTTACGGTTCTTATGGGTTTCGAGTATGTGCCAATTTGGCAGGTATTTGCCTGTATTTGTATATAGGAAGTCCGTGTTCGATATTGATGATTGACTATTTGGATCCGAAATTCAGAGATGCGAATTTAGCGAAGAATTCGGCCTTGTTGAAAGAACTTAGCTCGGCATTGAAAATTGGGGCGGGGATTATTGGCCGCCGCCGACCCAGCCGGTTTTCGTATTGTAGATGAAATTGCCTCTGAGGCGGGTACTGATGTACACGGCGTCGCCATTGATAGCGAAGACGGCCTCGAGCCTTTTTCTCATCTTGATTTGTGCCGCACCATTTTGAGAAAGTGCGAAGTGCAGGTCTTCTCCGTGCTGGAGAATCTGATTATCGGAAAAACCTGCACCACGCATAACCCGTACAATATCATCAGAGCTTAGAGTAAGTCTGTTCTGGTTATTCACCGGAAAGATCTCAAAGCCTCTGTTTCCTACACAACCACTCAAACCAAAAGCCAGAAGTGTCAGCAGCAATGATATAAAAATCACATCGATGTTTTTTG
>DAOUVA010000027.1 GCA_030667885.1 Phycisphaerae bacterium | reverse complement strand
GACCCGTCAGATGGTGATAGAGGCGGGAAAACGCAGGATTCGACCCTGTCTTATGACGACCGCGACGACGATATTGGCGCTGATTCCGGTACTCACTTCCACGGGTCGGGGTTCGGACATCATGGTTCCTATGGCAATACCTTCTTTCGGCGGAATGACTATTGAAATTCTTACGATGTTAGTCGTACCGGTCTTGTATTGCTGGATAAAAGAAGTTAAAATCAACAAGCAGCAAATGATATAGTGAAAAGATTAAAAATCGCCGAACTTCTGCTACCGGCCATATCGAGGACATTGAAGTGATGAGAAAACGAAACGTAACCTCCCTGTATTCAATAGATTTCAGAAATCGCATTGATATAATTCGAATCTGCGCCCTTCTGCTCTTGATATATTTTGTTTTGGCGCTAACCCAATCCCTTTATGCACAACCTGATGGCACTATCGTAAAGAAAGTGCTCGATGTGCGTGATGCTGGAAATAATCTCCTTAAACAAAATGCATGGAGGCCTTGGCAAAAGGGCTTCGAACGGCAGGGGGATATTTTTATTTGCGATAACGGCGACGATTCGCAGGCCCAGCGAGGTATCTCCCAGACGGTTGTATTGAACCAAACCAAACCTGAACCGATTATAGCTACGGCCTGGAGCAAAGCGGAAGCAGTAGCCGGCGGTCGAAATAGTGATTATTCTCTTTATCTCGATCTTGTTTATTCCGATGGAAGCTCGTTGTGGGGTCAGACCGACTCTTACAACGTAGGTACAGGTAATTGGGAGAAAGCTGAAGTTACCGTATTTCCTGAAAAGCCGGTCAAGTCTGTTTCTTTTCATATGCTTCTGCGGCGTCACAAGGGCAAGGCCTACTTTCGCAGTCCCGAGCTTCGAATTATAAGGCCCCCGAAAGGAGCCGGTATGTTCGATGGTGTGCCTGTTTCACTGACGGGGCAGGCGAGAGAAGGTTTTCAGGTTCGTGACGTAGCCGCCGGTTCAGATTTCGTTCGGCTTGAACGAAGCGCTCTTGGCCTCGAACTTACGTGCGAAAAAAAGAATGTGGGCCGATCTGTATTTTATGATGTCACCATTAGCGATAAGACCGGGAAAGACCGCGCTGTAACTCTGATTTATGCCATTCCCGTTCCGGCCCGGAAATGCCGCTGGTTACAGGACCCGCGCCAAAGTATGATGGTCGAGCCGGCCCGCGAATATATCAATGCCAGCGGATTCTCAGCCGGGGCCAACGGCCAGCTCTCGCGGTATCCGTTTGCGGCTGTGGCTGCTGATGACCAGGGCTTCGCCCTTGGTATCGATATGGCCCGGCCGGCATTTTTCCGTGCGGGCTACAACAGCCGAACGGGTGAGTTATTTCTGGCTTATGATATTGGCCTTGCACCCGAAAAGCCAACTGCCCATCTGAGATTCTGTAAGTTTAATTTTAACCCTGAATGGGGATTTCGTGCTGCCCTGGCTCGGTATTATGAAATATTTGGCGACTACTTCCGCTGCCGTACACCCCAGCAGGGTCTCTGGATGCCATTTGCCAAAATCAGCGAAGTTAAGGATTGGCAGGACTTCGGTTTCAAATTCAAAGAAGGCAACAATGAAACCGCCTGGGACGATGAGCACAATATCATTACCTTCCGCTACACCGAACCGATGACCTGGTGGATGCGCATGCCCAAAGAAATGCCCCGAACCATGAAAGCCGCCCTGGGCCATGCCCGACAGCTTGCTGATGAAAAGTCAGATCCTCGTGCCAAGGCATTTTTAACGAGCGGCTATCACGATGAAGCCGGTCAATTTTCCGCACGACTGCTCAACACCCCCTGGTGCGATGGAGCAGTCTGGAGCATTAATTCCATGCCAGGCCTTGAAGGGGACATAACAGAGTTCAAGAACAAATGGAACGCGAAGCTTCGTGAAAAACTTTACGGAACAAACCGCAGGGCCGATCTGGATGGAGAATATATCGATTCGAGCGAAGGCTATGTGACCGACGAGCTGAACTTTCGCCGCGACCATTTCGCAGCGACTCAAACACCTTTGACCTTTTCGCTCAAGAGCCGTAAGGTCGGTATCTTTCGCGGCTTGATAGCCTTCGAATATATTAATGCTATCTCGAACGACATACATAGTATGGGAAAGCTCATGATGGGAAATTCCACCCCCATCCGCTTATGCTGGCTGGCACCTCAGCTTGATGTAATGGGTACCGAAACCGACTGGAATCCCGGCCGGACATGGCGTCCGATGTCTGACAGTGACCTGCTTTATCGCCGGGTACTGTGCAAAGGCAAACCCTATTGCTTCCTTATGAACTCACGTTTCGAAGAGTTCTCCCATGAGCTTGTGGAAAAATATATGAAGCGTTGTCTTGCCTATGGCATGTATCCCGGTTTTTTCAGCCATAATGCTTCACAGGGCCATTACTTTACGCGCCCCGAACTTTATGAGCGGGACAGAAACCTCTTCAAGAAATATGTTCCGCTGTGCAGGCTCGTGGCCGAAGCGGGCTTCGAACCGATTACCCATGCTCGTTCGAGCGACAAGCAAATCTATATCGAACGGTTCGGAAGTCGATACCTGACAGTTTTCAACGACAGCCCCGAGCGACGCAACGTAACCATCATTATGGAAGGAAAAACTTTGGCGTCTGACCGTGATTTAGTTCACGGCCAAAAAATCAACTTCAGTAACGGTAAAGTCAATCTTACACTTGCATCAGAGGACGTTGCCGTTATTGAAATGAAGTGATTCAGAACGTTTACTAATCTTATTAGATTTCAAATTGCTTCTTATTCTGAGCTTTTCAACGCAGAGTAAAGATAGTAATTTCAGGCCTTATTTTCATGCGTGTTCTTCCAACCCGGCCAAGACCACGGTTTACATACAATTTCGTACCTTCAAATTCGTACAAACCTGAGTGAAAACGCCTTTCCTCGTTTGTCCAGGGCAGGCTGACTGAAAACCTCGATTTTCTTCCGTGCGTGTGTCCGCTAACGACGGCATTCGCCGCGAATTCACCCAGGTGCTCGACGCCGCGGGGATTATGTATCAATGCGATAGTTGCCTGATCGGTGGGCACCTCAGCAAAGGCCTTTTCCGGCTGGAAGTCGCCGACGTTCAAATCGCCTAATCCCACAAACCAAAGCGGATGACCGTTGATGTCCAAAGCAGTTGATTCATTACGCAAAACCGTGATTCCGCTGGCCTCCATGCCTCGTATCAGCCTACTCAGCAAGTTCCCCCGCCTGCGGCCCGAGAGGGCAACACCATAATCGTGATTACCAAGGCAGGCATAAGCACCGAAGCGGCTCTCGATATTGCCAAGCAGGGCGATGACCTTCTCTCTATACTTGCCTCGAACATCATAGGTGATGTAATCTCCCGTCATCACTACTACATCAACATCGAGCATATTAATCCGCTCGACGCAGCGATGCAAATACGCACCGCTGACAGTTTTGCTGTAATGAAGGTCGCTGATATGTGCTATTCGCATTCCGTGTAACCGGCTTTGGGGAGTTTGCAGATGCAGGTCGATTTCGACAACTTCAATCCATTCAGGCCCGACCCCCTGAGCATCAACCGCCCAGCGAGTGCAGAAACCCAAAGTGCCCAGAGTTACACCTTTCAAATAGTGCCCCCGGTTATTTGACACCCTGCCACCTGATATTTGTTTTACTTGTTTAATCATAACCTACAATATTATCGACCGGAATAAAGTATGTCTTATACGGTCAAAGCGAACGACAGGTTCTAAAATAATTTATTACTTTAGTCAAGCATAAATCAGGGCGAGTTTCTTGCGTTGACAAGCCGGCTCGTCTAAGATAGCTTATTCATAGTACCTAAGTTCGGTGCCGCAGATAGATTCGATTATAAAAGCACCGGCAAAAGCGTTACATCTGTAGGAAATATCAGTTAGGAAGACAATCAATGCCACTTGAAAATATGAAAGCGATGCTCGGCAAAGCCGTAGACGGGGCTTATGCCGTTGGTGCATTTAATATCCTGGACTACAATTCCACAAAGGCCGTCGTCCTCGCGGCAGAGCAGGCAAACGCTCCGGTAATCATCCAGACATCGGCCAAGACAGTTATTTTCTGGGGCACCTCAGCGATCACCTCCTGGATAAGGCAGCTTGCCGGCTCGTCAAGCGTGCCGATTGCTTTGCATCTTGACCATTGTAAGGATTTAGACCTTATCAAGGAGTGCATCGAGTCAGGCTGGACCTCGGTCATGATTGACGCCTCTTCAAAGCCGTTCGAAGAGAATCTCGCATTGAGTCAGCAGGTAGTACAAATGGCCCGGTCTAAGAATGTTACGGTTGAGGCCGAGCTTGGGGCCATCGTCGGCGTCGAGGATGACATCCACGTTAAAGAGCAGGATGCACATTTGGCTGATTCCCAACAGGCTATAAAGTTTTGCGGGCAAGTCAGGCCCGACTGTTTCGCGCCCGCCATTGGGACCGCTCATGGTGTTTATAAGGGTGAACCTAAGATTGCTTACGACCTGCTTGAAGAAATCACCGCAAAAACGGATATCCCTATTGCCTTGCACGGCGGCACCGGACTTGCAGACGAAGTGTTCAGGAAATGCATTTCGCTTGGCTGTGCGAAAGTAAATATATCGACCCAGCTCAAATATGCGTTCATCGACGGATTTGTTGCTTATCACAATGAAAACAATACACAGTACAATCCGCTGAAAGTTATCGAAGCTCAGTTCAATCAACTTAAGGCCGGGATTATTGAGAAGATAAAGCTGTTCGGCAGCTCAGGAAAGGCTTGATAGCTGTATCTGAATAACAACAGGCACAGGAGACTCTTTAATGCCAAATGAGATAATGCTCGAAGATATTCTGGATAGTAAAGACGATGGCATTTATAACATCACGACAAATGCCCCAGGGCCGCAGGGGCAACTGCCTTTGACTAAGCAACTTCTTGTCGATGCTCCCAGCGGTGATATCTTTGCAATGAGTCAGAATGCGGGCATGGGATGGGAACCGTCCAAACTGGTGCAGGAACAGTTTCTGATAATAAGCACCCAGGGAGGGATTCGTAAAGGTGACGGCACACCTATTGCGCTTGGTTACCACACCGGGCACTTCGAACTCGGCCTGCTGTCCGAAGCAGCCGCAAAAGAACTACAGCGCCTTGGCTACATACCATTTGCGAGTTTCTGCACCGACCCGTGCGACGGCCGCACCCAGGGCACGCCCGGCATGATGGACAGTCTCGCATATCGCAATGACGCAGCGACAGTCTTTCGTCGTCTCATCCGCAGTTTGCCCACACTAAAAGGAGTGCTTGGCGTAGCGGGCTGCGACAAAGGATTACCGGCGATGATGATGGCTTTGGCCGCTATGCACGAGCTGCCCTCAATAGTCGTACCCGGTGGAGTAACACTGCCGCCAACCGAGGGAGAAGATTTAGGTAAAATACAGTCCATGGGCGCTCGTTTTGCCCATGGTGAAGTTACGCTGGAATATGCCAAAAAAATGACCTGTTGCACCTGTGCGAGTTCTGGCGGTGGCTGCCAGTTCCTTGGAACAGCAGCAACTTCTCAGGTTGTCGGTGAAGCCCTTGGATTGAGCCTTCCGCACGCCGCTCTTGCTCCATCCGGACAAACAATCTGGCTGGACATGGCTCGCCGCTCAGCCAGGGCACTCGCAGGGCTGTATAAAAACGACTTAACCACAAAAGACATCCTTACCGACGCGGCCCTTCATAATGCTATGGTTGTTTACGCGGCTTTCGGCGGCTCGACGAACCTGCTGTTGCACATCCCCGCAATTGCACACGCTGCGGGCCTGAAACGCCCAACTCCGGAAGACTGGAAGAAGCTCAACCAAAAAGTTCCGCGTCTTGTTGACGTTTTACCCAATGGCCCTGTAGGACACCCCACAGTGCGTGTTTTTCTTGCAGGCGGAGTTCCGGAAGTCATGCTCAAATTAAGAGAACTTGACCTTTTGGATTTGGATGTTATGACAGTATCAGGCCAAAGGCTGGGCAAACTACTCGAATGGTGGGAGAAATCGCAGCGCCGCCGGAGACTGCGCGAGCTGCTCAGAGAAAAGGACAATATCGATCCCGACGATGTGATTATGAGCCCTGCCCGAGCCAAACAGGCCGGCCTGACAAGTACCATAACCCTGCCCCATGGCAACCTCACCCCGGAAGGCTCGGTCGTAAAGAGCACTGCAATTGCCCCGACGCTTCTGGATTCAGCTGGTGTGTACCGAAAGATCGGCCCTGCTCGTGTTTTCATAAGTGAGCCCGATGCCATCCGGGCAATAAAAGAAGGATCTATTCAACGTGGTGACGTCATCGTACTTATTTGTGCAGGCCCAATGGGAAGCGGAATGGAAGAAATACTGGAAGTGACCGGAGCGCTGAAGTTCCTTTCCTGGGGAAAAGATGTTGCCGTCATTACCGACGGGCGGTTCAGTGGTGTAAGCACGGGTGCGTGTATTGGTCACATAGCGCCGGAAGCGTTGGCAGGCGGGCCGGTCGCAAAGGTGCTGGAAGGAGATGTTATTCAAATTATCATCGATTGTAACAAACTGGAAGGAAGCGTAGATTTGATTGGAGAGCCTGACACTCCGGCTGACCAGCAAAGTGTGGAACTTGGCACGCGAATTTTGACCGAACGCCCCTTACGGCCTGACCTGACGCCTCGCCCGGACCTGCCGGATGATACGCGATTGTGGGCCGCCCTTCAACAAGCCGGAGGTGGCACTTGGGGCGGCTGTGTGTTCGACGTTGATGCAATCATTGAAACGCTGGATAAAGGTAAAGAAACCTTGCCGAAGAAATAGCAGATGATTAAATTGTGATACTCTTTTGTAATAAGGATAAGTCTATGACACAAAACAAGAAGAAGCTCTCAGGCGTCTTTGCTCCTGTGGTGACTCCTTTTAGCTCTGATGAAATCGCACTCGATGATCTGAGGTTCAACCTGCGAAAACTAAGCGAAACCGATCTTGCCGGCTATCTCGCACTCGGCTCGAACGGGGAATTCAGGTCTCTAAGCGACAAAGAGCAGATTCAGGTCCTTGAGGTTTTCGCTGAAGAAAAAGGCAATAAAGTAGTTATGGTCGGAACCGGCTGTGAATCCACCAGGCAAACAATCGAAAAGTCAAAACTTGCTCTTGAGATGGGCTTCGACTACGTCAGTGTCCTGACTCCGAGTTATTTCGCCAGGCAGATCAATGGTGCTACTTTACAGTGTTTCTATGAGCGAATAGCTGATTCGATTGATATCCCTGTATTACTCTACAACGCGCCCGGCTTTACAGGCGGAACAGAAATACCGCTGAAAACTATTCTCGAACTTTCACGGCATCCTAATATTGTCGGCATGAAAGATTCCTCGCCGGCTGGTCCGCTCAGATTACTCGCCCACCTTGACCCTGCAGAAGAATTTCATATTCTTGCCGGCTCTGCCAATTTCTTTTATCCGTCTCTTCATCTTGGAGCAGCCGGAGGTGTGCTGTCACTTACTAATGCTCTGCCCGATCCTTGCTGTGATATATACCGGTTGTTCACACAGAATAAATATGATGATGCCAAGGAACTTTCCTTCAGACTTGCCAGACTCAATCAGGCTGTTTCAAGCTCATGGGGTGTAGCTGGCGTGAAAGTCGCGATGGATATAACCGGATTTAAAGGAGGTCAGCCGCGGCATCCACTGCAAGGCCTTACGGCTCAGGCAGCGGAACAAATAAGACTTGCAATTATTAATGAAAGATTTATTTCCGCTTAAATTCGGCAGATTGTGATGGCTCAAACCGAAACTCAAAAGACAACAAAAGGCAACACAATATTGGCGGTTGATATCGGGACGACCGGTATGAAAATGGGCGTCTTTCATCTCACTAACGGTACGCTGAGTCTGGTGAGGCAATTTTCACAGGAATATGAGGTAAGCATTTATAACGACGGCCTGTTTGGGGATATCGAACAGGAAAAATGGAAAACAGCCTTCATTGCCGGATGTAAAGAAATGGAGGGCCTTATCAGCGATGTCGAAGTTATTTCCCTTTCCGGCACTACACCCGGCCTGACAGCCATGGACAAATCCGGCCAGGCATTATACCCGGCCATCCTGATGCTTGACCAGCGTTCCCGCAAGCAGGCCCGATTCATAATAGAAACCGTTGGAATAGAGCATCTTCTAAAGACCACGGCAAATATGCCGGTTGCCGGCGGATGTTCACTGGCAAGTATCCTTTGGATTAAAGACAATTGTTCCGAAATCTTCGATAAAACTTACAAGTTTGGCCATTCAAATACATACTTCGCTCACTGGCTGACAGACAGTTTTGCTATCGATCCCTCCTCTGCATCGCTGACAGCCCTGTACAATACCGTTCAAAATGACTTCACCTGGAATGAGGATATCGCCTCGGCTTTCGGCATCTCACATAACAAGTTACCGCAAATAATCCCGGCTTATGAGAGTGTCGGTCGAATGAGTAAGTCACTCGCTCGGAAGCTGGGCTTCAAAAAGGAACCTCCCGTATTAATCGGCGGTAATGATGCGGTATTGGCGGCTTATTCGGTGGGTATCAACGAGCCGGGTGACATCATTAATGTAAACGGTACCTGTGAAATCACTCTCGTATGCCTTGATAAATGTCTGGCTTCCGCTAACTACAATATCCGAGCACACGTCCTGCAGGATCGATGGCTCACTTTGCATGTTATGAATGCCGGTGGCAAGGCACTGGACTGGTATAAGAGCCTGTTCTGCAGCGAAATGAGTGCCGAGGAATTTTATAACAGCTTCCTTCCGCAGGCAATTGAGAGCCGACTCGATTGTGACACCGGCGTTACTTACATACCTTATCTTATGGGTTCACGCTACAGCCTGGAGCCGCTTAAAGCACAGTTATTGGGATTGACTCAGCAGACCACACGCGAGGAAATTCTGGCCGCTATTGTCAGAGGACTTTGCGAATATCAAAAAGCGCACTTGGAAGAAATTGGAATGAAGATTCCTCTTAAAAACGTTATCCACGTGACAGGTGGCGCGACGAATCCGGCTTTAATGAAGGCAAAATCAAAGTGGATGAGGGACAGTGAATATATCCACAACGAGCAGTCATCTATGAAGGGAGCCGCGATGCTCGGTCAAAAATATCTTGGTAGTTGACGAAATCTTTGCCCTGAAAACTTGTGAAGTTTATGAAATTATTGTCTTATCCTGTTCTTTGATAGGAGCACAGCATTATGTTCAGCCTGCACCCGCTCATAATTCTTGTTATCGGCATGCTCACCGTCATACTTATGATTACGGTCTTGAAGATGAATGCTTTTATCGCTTTGATTACCTCTGCCGTAGTCGTCAGTCTGCTGGCCCCCGGGGATCTGGATACAAAGATAAGCCGTGTGGCGACAGAGTTTGGCGGCACAGCGGCAGGAATCGGTATCGTAATAGCACTGGCGGTTGTGATTGGCCGATGTATGATGGACAGCGGCGCAGCGGACCGTATCGTCAGAGGTTTCCTGTTGCTGCTCGGAGAAAAACGCAGTTCTACAGCGCTTATGGCCAGCGGTTTTGTGCTTTCGGTTCCGGTATTCTTTGACACGGTTTTTTATCTGCTCGTGCCGTTGGCGCGGTCGATGTACCGGCGGACAAAGAAACAATACTTAAAATATGTCATGGCCATTACAGCTGGCGGAGTTATTACTCATTGCCTTGTCCCGCCAACTCCCGGGCCGCTCATAATGGCTGACAACCTTGGCATTGATATCGGCGTTATGATTATGGTTGGTGCTATGGTTGCGCTTCCAGCCGCCATCGTCGGAATGATCTTCTCGGGATATGCAGACCGGCGAATGAACATACAGATGAGACCACTTGGCGGCGAGGTATCTGAGCCGGAGCCGCTCGAAGACCATCAGTTACCGGGCTTGCTGATATCGCTTTTGCCGATTATTCTGCCTGTGATTCTGGTCTCGACCAATACAATTGTCCGCACGATAGCCAAAAGTGCCGCTGATGGTTCGCCCTTAAGCCGGGCCGCTGCAATAACTGCCGTATTGGGAAATGTGAATCTGGCAATGCTCATATCGGCGGCAATTGCGATGTGGATGCTAAAGAGCAAACGTACCCTGACAAATTCGCAATTGGCAAAAATTGTCGAAGTGTCATTAATGAGCGGCGGCATGATTATCCTCATCACCGCAGCAGGAGGCGCCTTTGGTGCGATGCTTAAGGCCGCCCAGATAGGCCCGGCGATTGAAAACTTATTCACGGGAAATAGCGGCCAACCGGCAAATGGTATTATGCTGTTGGTTTTGGGAGCTTTCATCTCTGCGCTGATTAAAATAGCCCAGGGCTCGTGCACGGTAGCAATGATAACGGCATCGGCAATGATGGCCGCAATGATCACATCGACTAATACGCTGGGTTATAACACTGCTTATCTGGCTACTGCCATCGGAAGCGGCTCGTTGATAGGTTCATGGATGAACGACAGCGGATTCTGGATATTCGTAAAAATGTCCGGGCTGACCGAAGCCGAAGGACTCAAATCCTGGACGCCACTGCTGGCTATCATAGGTTTTACAGGGATCGTCGTCTCGCTGCTGTTGGCTCTGGTTTTACCAATGGCATAAAATGACTTACAGCAACTCACTTAAGAAAATCAGGCAGATAATCATCTCCTGCACCTTGCGGTTCCTGCTCACTTGGCTTTTGACCCTTTCTGCGCCGGTCCCTAAGTTCTATATATGACCCTTCAAGGATTCGATCTTCTTTACCAGGCCCGGCAGCTACATGTATCGCCGCCTCGTCGAGCAAATGCGTATCCTTGACGTTGATGGCCTTGCAACGCATCTGGCATAGCCCGCACCCGACACATTTATCTTCCAATACAACTGGAGCAAGGACCCCGCTGTTTTCGATAGGTTCACCATTGTCTGCCGCCTCACCGCCCACTCGAACGAACTCAATTGCATCATAGCCTGCTGCATTACATTCATCCACACACAACCGGCATTGCCCATTGCCGGCATACGGCAGGCACGTCTTCTTATCAACTTCCGCCAGCCCTATTCTCGCAGCCTGTTTCTCCGGCAAATCCAATGCACGTATCGCCCCTGTTGGACAAACCTGGCCGCAGTTGTTACATGAAGGCTCGCATCCCGACCAGTCCGGCGTCACCTTGGGCGTCCAAAGCAGGTCGAATCCATGCTCCAGGCCAATCGGCTGCAGAACATTGTTCGGGCATACTTTGATACATTGCCCGCATCGAACGCACAGTTGCAGAAACTCATCCTCCGGCACCGTCCCCGGCGGTCTGACCACTGCTTTGCTATTGCCGGCAGCCTTACACACAGCGACAGGCAGCCCGGCCCCAACAGCCACTGTCCCTATCCCTGCTATTACGTTTCGCCTTGACAGCATGATACTTTTGCTAATTTCGCTGCGCGCCTTGTATTCTTCGCTATTCCATCTGCCTGTGAACTCAATCGCCTCGACAGGGCATACTCCTGCACAGCTCTGACAAAAACTGCAGTTAAGGTCTCTGGTTGTGTAATCACTTTTTATTGCCCCGAAGGAACATACCTGCTCGCACTTGCCGCACTCCACGCACTGCGAACGCACCTTCCGCTCAGAGAGCCGGAATAAATTGGTCACGGAAAAAACCGCACCGGTAGGGCACAAATATTTACACCAGAACCGCCTCTCCAGAAAATTGAGCGAGATAAGTACCGCAAACATAACTATGGAAATCCAGTGTCCGGCATTCATCGGCGGCACAAGATACCAGCCCTTCAGCAGTCCCATTTGAACCGATCCAGCCACGAACAGCATAGCTCGCGTTATAACAGCAATCGCTGAAACAAAGCCCGACAGCATTACTCCCAAACCGGCTGCTGCCAGCACGGCAGCAAGCACATAGTACCTTGTATTGGCCAATGACCGATATGTCCTGGTTCGAGACTTCAGAACTCTGCCGGTAATTGCCCAATCGAAAAGATCAAGCAGTGTCCCCAAAGGACACACATAAGCACAGAAACTCCTCGGCAGAACCAGACATACCAACAAAACTGCAAACGCGTACCACAGTGACCATACCCACATTCTCGCTGCGATTGCGGTAGAAATACTAATCAGCGGATCCAGTACTAGAAAAAGTTCTGCCTCGATGATCTCTTTTGCTTCAAAGAACTCCCCATACTCACTCGATCCGTATGGCCAGCATACATAAATGAAAAACACAATAAACCCGACCAGACAGATGCTTTGGAGTATCCTTCGCGCCGGAGATGAACGCCACGTTGGTCCGAGCCAAGACAGTATCTTTCCTAGCTTCCGGTGACGACTGCTCATTGGCATAAAAAAATGCAATCTCATAGCATCTCTCTTATCTTCGTTTTACGCCTGTCTATGTCATGAAAAAAATCCGCACTCGAATGTCCGTTAAATGGACTACTTAAGACTCCCGGCCAGCGCCCTGGCCGCGGCGGTAATGATTGCTTCCGACGTGATCGTTGCACCCGTTACCGCATCGATCCCCTTCAACCTCTGCTTTTCGACAATCTGCTGTGGTGTGTCCGTCAGAGCCGTGTAAAACTGTTTCTCCCTGTGGCTGATAACACGAACCGACTCAATCCGGCCGTCGGTGACTTTGACCTCCACCTGCATAGGCCCGTTGAAGGCCGTACTGCCGCCGCGGTAAACGCCACCGGGAATCTTCGACAAATCCAGCATCTCAAAGAGCTTTATCGCATCAATACTCTCTCTCGCCTGTTCCACTGCTCGCAAAAAATCGTTGTTCATTTTGGCTGGCAGCCTCGCGGCAATTGTTTTGCGATAATATGCCAGAGCCTCGGTGTATTTGCCCGCCTGGCGACACGCATTGCCGGCAGCCAGATATGCGATATGCGGCATCCCGCTGCGGGCCTTCTGCTCGGCCAACTGTAAGGCCTTATCGAGCTGCCCCATATCCGCCCACAACTTAATCACCTCTCCGTTCCTGGTGTAGTCGGCGGGAATCCTAACCAGAATCTCGCGGGCCATTTCCTCGCAACCCATCTGCCAATAGCAGTTCGCAAGCCGGGTCGGGTCAATCATGCCGCTATATCTTGCGCTCATCCGCCACCAAAAAACAGCCCTCGGCCAGTCTCTCTGGAAGTTATGGAACATTGAACCTAAACTCTGCATAGCCCTGGCGATTTTGGCGCGGTCGTTCTTTTGCTTAACCATCAGATGATGAACCAGCTTTATCCCCTCTTTCCAGCGGTGTGGATTCGGATTGATCACGTCCCAGATATACTGCCCGACGTTTTTCTGGTTATTCCATTTACCGCCCGGCTTCATAGGCCAGTTTAGATTGAGCGTCTTTGGATAGCTAAGCTCTGCCGAATCCCACCATTCCGGCGCACTGGCGCCCGCATCCTTGATAAGGGCCTCAACTTCTTCCTGTGTCCGCACTACTTTTGCTGCCTCCTGTTGCCCCACGGCTAATCCCTGGATCATAACGATAAGAATCCCTGCATAAAGATACCAGGACCATTTCGATTTAGGCCCCATACATTCACACAATCTTGTTCCCGTAGCCTTCTGATGAGATGTCACCATATAATTACTCCAACTGTCACCCTTCATATAAACTTTTCTAAAAGCATATTGTTAATATTACAAGCTCTATCATACCAATAATTTCGTCCGGCTTTCAGTAGTCCATTATTGCCTGGCCGATTTTATCTATGAAAGTGCCATATATTTTATCTGTGATTGGGAACTCGTTTTGGTCCAGACCGAGACGAACGAAAACCATGTCCCATTCCGGAATGACGAACATATCGTTATTGTTATATCCGCTGGCCGAATAGGTGCCGCTTGGAGCACCGGGCCACTTTCGCTTGCCGTCGTGTTTAATGCTGTTGACCCACCAGTTATAGCCATAAACACCGCGGCCGTCAGCACCGCTAAGCTGCTCCAGGGGTAAGGATGTCGGCACCTGGGCCCGCGTCGCCTGATAAACCCAGGCACTGCTGATTAATTGTTTACCTTTCCATTTACCCTTATTCAGAAATAAGTGGCCGAAACGAGCTAATTCTCGAGCCGAAATTTTCATGTGCTTGTTACTATTTCCAGAACCTCCGTTGACCACGATACCACTGACCTTTCCGAAATCGCCCCAGTCCCACTTGCCGGAGTCCATCCCAATCGGGTCGGCGATCTTCTGTTTGAACAGGACCTCTATCGGCTCGTCGGCTATGCGGCTCAGAACGTTTCCGAACTGATTCATCGCTGAATCCCAGTAGGCATACTTCGAGCCGGGCGGAGCAAACAGCGGTTTATCAGCCGGCTTGAAGGGTGTCGAACTCGGCCCGTGTCTATAGCCGCCCCGAGGTTCATCACCAACGGCGTAATATCCCGATGTCATTGTCGTGAAATGGCGAAGCGTGATAGACGGATATGTTTTCGACATGCCCGATACGTACTCTTTTGCCCGCGTTTCCAAAGTCACCCTGCCGTCATCAATAAGCAAACCGAGCACCGTGCTGGTAAAAGACTTTGTCAGGGACCAGACTCCGTGAACTTTATCTATGTCACTGCCCTTCCACACCATATATCCGTTGCGTATTATGACCAGCTCATTGACTCCGTCCCGCCCGATATTATTCTTAAGATATGATATGGCGGTATCAAGTTTGCCCGAGTCTATACCCTGCGATTCAGGCCTCACCTCTTCCCATTTTTCCCCCGGGAAAACCATTGCTCCAGATTTGGATTTTTTTGTATTTACAATGTAAACTACAGCGTCACCTTTCGAAGGAGCTTTAAGCGTTTGCTCTCCACCGTTTGCTCTTATAGTACCTTTCGATATAACCTTGCCTTGATCAGGGCCAAACCACTCGTATTGATATCTGCCGGATTTCAGTTTTACTGTTATCGAGTTTTCATCAGATGCAGGCTTATAAACCAGATACTCTGCCCCTGGATTCGCCAAACAATACTTTGTAGAGGTCAGGTCATTGCGTGGCTGCATTGCTGCCAGGTTCATTCTTTCGGCATAACTTAGCGTATACCCCATACTTACCCGAATCGGTTCCCACTTCGGGTCAAACTTTTCCCCGAGAACCACACCATCATACGGGTCCATAAAAATCGGATTGTGCCCTCGCAGGAAGCTCTTCCACACCCACGCCTGATTTCCCCCGATTCCCCATAAATGGTCCGTGTCATTGAGTATAACTTTTCGGCCATCGGCAGCCGGCGGATTGTCCCTATAGCCGCCCTCATTATTGGGGGAAATCCAGTCGGCAGGACTGTTGAAGAGCGTCTCATTTTTTCCGCCGCGGTACTGGAATGTCATCCCAACCGGATGCTGCTTAGGTTTACTTTTCTCATACTTTTTGATATAGCGAATCATGTGATATTGCCATTGCGTTGACGGCGGATGGTTTTCATTAGATATCTCGTACAGTACATTGTCGAAATCATTGACTGTATCAATGACCTTGCGAACATAGGCTTCCTGCAAAGCAGTGATCTCCGAGTTGGCCAGAGTATGAAATTCGAGCCCTTTACCATCTTTGTTTTGGTCTCCATCAATACCATTTATATTATTCTGCTTATGAAACGGATGGTTTTCCCATGCTCCGGCTGAAAACTGCATTGCCCAGCCCTCAAAGAGCATTACCGAAACATAAATTCCGCGGCTTCTGGCTTGTGAAATACGGCGCCGCAACCGGTCAAAGTAATCGGGATTAAACTCCTTTAGATTAAACTTCGGTTTGCCGTCAATGGCCTTGTCCGGACCGGTTCGTGCCCAGGGTTGAGGTGCGGATGTATGGAGCTTGCTCTCACTGTTTGCTTTTGTGTTCCACGTCACCGGTTCCCACGTCCACATTCGAATGAAGTTATGATTCAGCTTCTGCATCCAATCAAGGCAGGCGGGAAAGTCGAATCGCGGCGGCGGGTCTTTCGGGCCAATGTCCACCAGATTAGACCAAGTATGTGAGCCCGTCAGATAAACAGCCCGGCCGCTATCATCCGTAAAATAGCGAGGATTGTCCTTTAAAACCCGTAACGGACCTTGCATTCTTATATCTTTCGCATTTGCCTCCAGGTGTAGGAAACAGAAGCTAACGATAAGGG
>DAOUVA010000452.1 GCA_030667885.1 Phycisphaerae bacterium | reverse complement strand
CGAGCCAGATACTGTCACCACCCGGCGTGCTTCCCAGCACGATTTCTCCCGGATAGGGGCTCTCGGCAAAGACCATCACTTCTTCATATTCACTAATCAGTTCTTTCAATTCGCCGAGAATCTCATCCACCTCGATGCGGTTGTAAGCCGGCCCGCTCGTTGTGTCCCTCAGCTCCTCTGCATTAAGAACAATCTCCTCGGCCAGCCCCTGGATTCTGCCTGAATATCCGTTTGCTATCGCCCATATTGTCCCCGCCGAGCTTCCGAGCACCAGCAAAACAAAAATAGCCCTCTTCAATTCCTGCCCCATTCGATTCATTTGTCTTTTGCACATATTCTTATGCCTCCTTTCTATATATAAAAGGCACCAATCCCGCTGTTCGTAACAAAAAAAATCTTACCCCGCCTGCCCGCCTTTGTCAATCTCCCCATACCGAACTTCAATGTGCCTTAAATCGCAACCGGCCGCAAAAATACCCGATTGCTGTTATTCTCAGTAAAAGCCTGTATTTTGCTAAAACTGGCTTTTTTCTAAAGTCTCTGGTTTCACTGCCGATAATCTATTTGGAAACATGTTTTCTATAATTGTCAGGGGCAGTTTATGAATATCGATGGAATAAGCTTACAGGCAAAGCCGTTTATTAAACCCAAAATGCCGGAACCGGTCGAAACCGATGTTGAAAAAACACCTCAGGATTCGCCGGGCACCGCTCAAATCGAAGAACCTCAGGAAAATGATACCGAAAAGGGCGTATTGCGTAATCTTCTGGAAGGCCATTTCAATGGTGTATCGGATGTTCGCCTTCGGATAAACTTCTTCGAAGAGCTGGCTGCAATCGAGGCCGCAAAAGTCCAGACCGTAGCCGCTGAAAAAGTGGGCGGCGTTCTGGAATCCGTCGGTGGTGTTGTTAATTCGTTCCTCACAGGAGAAAACAAACCGTCAGACGAGCAGATTGCAGGCGTGAAGGAGTTTCATGAAACATTCACTCAGGCCGTAGGCGAATCTCAAAATGAGCCGGCTGCTGATTTAACCACTGCCTTTGATGATTTTGTCGAAGCTCTGCGGAATTTATTTGCATCTCCTGTAAAAACACCTGAGGAAATTATTATACCTGAGACCGAAGATGTCGGCACAACCGAAGGCAGTAGTACGACTGAGCTGCCCTGGCAAACGTTTCTTGACAATTTGCAGTCTGCTTTTACCGCTGCCTCGGACGAGCTTACTAAGTCATTTTCCGACCTTCAAATCCTTCCCGAATTGTCCGAGCCGAACGGAAACGGTGTTGCCTACGAAAAGTTCCTCGCCATCTACAACGATCTACGCGGCCTCGGCACTCCCGCTGCCGAACAACCCGTTAGCGAACCGGTTGATTTGGTTGTATAGTAATAAAAGAAATTTATCGGTAAAGAACAACTAAGCAAAAAAGCCCTGTGGAAATCCGCAGGGCTTGTTTACTAAAGAACAATTAAACTTGCCTTGAACTTGGTCGAACGCACCACCAATCCTGGGCGAAAAGTCTTCATTAATCTTATTTAGCTGTTGTCTTCTTTCTTCTATGCCTTTTCCTGACAATAAAGCCGGCCGGAATAATGAAAAAGCACAAACCCAAACCTGTAATGCCGGCCTTAACCTTTAACGGAATAAATGGAAGGATATCGCTGAGCGTCAGTTCCGTATAACCTTCGGGCGGTTTGGTGTCAAAGATGTCCTCATCAAGTTCAATATTGTAGTCATGAAAAGTATTGACTTCGTGCAGATTCAGGTCGTTGTACACGGTCATGAGGCTCTTGCCGATGAACATGTCGCCTTCTACCCGCACCGGCAATTGCTCTTCGATCCCGATCCAGATTTTACCTTTTAAGCTCTGAAGATCAAAAATGGGCTTAGGGATAAGTCCTATGAAGGGCTCGGTGTCTTGAAACTCAAAGACCTCAACCTCGACGCCGTCGATGGTGTCTCGTCCCAGTTTCTCATGCTCGCCCTTCATCATAAGGTTGATAAGACCTTTGGGAGTTGCGTTCTCCAATAGTTGCATTTGTTTGTCTGTTGAGGTAAACGTTCGATATTTCTTCCAGGGTGGCAAAACAAGAAGAGTTTGTTGCATCGGCCGGTTGAAGGTGACACGATAGATTAGTTTGTCGCCAATGTATCCTTCCTCAACTAAGCCGTATTGCTTCGAAAAATATTTCACGAGATCGAATTCATATTTTGTCCCGAGAAATTCAAACACTTCACCGTCCTCGCCCGGATGTAAATAAGTTTTTGTGCCTCGTATAACCATTGTTTCGATACCGTCAACTTTTTGCTGGACGTCCGCCAGGACAACACCGCCGTTTTTCGATGTCCCGAAAGGACCAAACAGAACCAACGCTGCTGCAAGAGCGACTACCGCCGCTGCTGAATATCTTGTAACTTTATTTTCCATGATAAACCTCCAGATATTGTAATGTGGTTTAAATTTTACATGCGAACTCATTACTTCATTTGATTTCGACAGAATATACTTTTCTCTCCATTTCTCTGCATCGAATTTAACGTCACCGAAATCAGTCGCCCGGGAAATGGTCTCATCAAACCACTTTTCATCTTTGTGCTCTTTCATAGCTTCACCTCCACAGAGCCATTGCGAAGCAGCTTTTTGGCTATGAGCTTTTTGGCCCTTCTAAGTCTGCCGTTCACGGCTTCTTGAGAAATTCCAAGTATGTCTGATATCTGTTGATAGCTCATTTTGTCGTAATACCTCAGATAAATCACTTCTCGTATCTTAACTGGCAGCTCCGAAATAATCCTTCTCACTACTTCAACATTGTCGTCTTCTTTGTCCTCCTCGTTCGATACAGAATCACAGTTTTCGATTGGAAAAAGCTTATTCCGTCTTCTTGCCTTTGCCATATCGCTGGCTATATTGCGGCTGATTCTCGCTAACCACCGGCCGAAATGGTTCGCATTCTTCAGCTTTGAAATATCGCGAAAGGCAACGAAAAACGCTTCCTGAGCCGCATCTTCTGCAAGGCCGCGATCGGCTAACTGAGAGTATGCAATCGCAACCATGGCTGAGTAATATTGCTCACACAATCTGCTGAAACTATCGGCGTCGCCATTCAAAGCTGCCTGAACTAAGTTTTGTTCTGTGTTGTCTTTCACGTCTCTATTATATAAGTCTCTCTTAAGGGCCATAATCGGGCGCAAAAAATCTCACCAAAACCGTTTTTCTTTTGGCAAACATAATTCTCCTTCTAACATGACTTATCTTACTTGAAGAGTTTTATCTTAGGAAATAAAAAAGCCCGCCCCAAGCGTAGCTTGCGCTGACCTTTGTCGATGTGTCGAATGGTAGGGATCTATTGAAAAAGATATCATTATCACATAACTGTTACATTATGCTACAGACCATATATCTTTCTGGGATTCTCCTCCCATATCGCCTTTTGCTCATGATCTGAAATCTGCGCAATGAAATCTGCGGCTATGCTTACGATGTTACCGTATTCTCCCGCCAGCGTACAGACCGGCCAGTCCGAGCCAATGGTCAGCCTTTCAGCGCCGAAGGCTTCAAACACTACCTCCATATAAGGCTTGAAGTCCTCTGCTCTCCAGTTGTGCCAGTCGGCCTCCGTTACCATACCTGAAATCTTGCAGGAGACGTTCTCAAATGACGCTAACTTCTTGATGTCACTCTCCCACGGTGACATTTGTTTATCTTTTATATTGGGTTTGGCTATGTGATCCAGTAT
>DAOUVA010000256.1 GCA_030667885.1 Phycisphaerae bacterium | reverse complement strand
TGCTCTCTGGAGTTTTGGTGGCAAATCGCCCCGAGCCATGCCAGGTCTGCTCCATCAGGTAAATGATCGGCATAGAAATCGCCCGGTACAAGGCTCACTATGTCACTCAGTCCGGCCTCGGCGATACGCTGCTCAGCCATTGATATAACCGGAGGAAAGTCAAACAGCGTTGCCTTTGCCTCAGGGACGGCACGAAGAAACGCAATAGTCCATGTACCTGAGGCACCTCCGATATCAAGCAAATGGTCGAACTTCAACGGCTGTAGTTTGCCAACAACCTCAACGGCTATTGGTCCGGAGAAATTATGCATAGCGCCGATAAAGTCGGCCTGGTCCGCCGCCTCGCCGCGAGTGCTCGGTGTTCGCTCGATAGGCTTCCCTGTTTGTGTCACACCGGCGAGCGCGGCCCAGCGACGAAGACAATTAGCCAGATGGCGAACCATAGGCAGGACGCTGTTAGCTGATTTTTCGGTCAACAATTTGGCCGCATCCTCAGGAACACTATAATCATTGCCCTGTTTGGTCAGAAATTCCATCGCTACAAGCGCATCGAGTAGAATGGTCGTTGCCCGCAAATCGGTGCCAAGCTCGGATGCCAGAGCCTGAGCAGTCATTGGTTTTTCGTGAAGCGGACTAAACACATCCAAATCCGCTGCCGCAGCCAGCACGCAGGCCGGCTGAAATAAACGGGCCATATCTAAAACTTCCTCTGCAGTCCATTTTTTTGCCATCAGTATATCCCCTTAGATTTTCTTGTTAGAGTCCTTAGCAACACCATAAAACACCTCCCTTATTAACATATCAACTCTGTTTTATAAATACAATTTCTTCTCTCCACTATCACCCCCATATCGAATAATCCTGGTCAAATGTAAATGCAGCTTAAAAACAGGAGTCTATAATGTTATAATTCCATCGGGTATTCTAAATTTAAGAATATTGCGAATATCCGACAATAAAGCCAATTACGGTAATCGATGAAAGGGGCGTAATATGAATGAGGAAGAAAATAAGAGTATGACTCGTCGAAGTTTTATGTCGGGTGTTGGGGCGGCCGCTATATCCTTTACGATTGTCAAACCCGGCAGTGTAAGCGGTACCGGGGCCAACTCTCGTATTGAGGCCGGTTGCATTGGCCTGGGTAGTCGCGGCAAAATGATTGCCGGAATGCTGGAAAAGCACGGGGAGTATCAAATCACCGCTGTGGCGGATTATTTTGCCAACGTTGCTGATACTGCGGGAGAACAACTTAAAGTCTCTAAAGCACGTCGGTTTTCCGGATTGTCCGGCTATCAAAAACTTATCGAGGGTAAGGTGGATGCTGTGTTTTTGGAAACGCCGCCTTATTGCTTTCCTGAGCATGTGGAAGCGGCTGTGAAAGCCGGCTGTCACGTGTATATCGCCAAGCCGCTGGCATGTGACGTGCCCGGATGTCTTAAGATAGCCCGGATGGCTCAAAAAGCTAAGACAAATAAAAAGGTCTTTCTGGTGGATTTTCAAACCCGCACCGATCCATTTTATATTGAGGGCATCAAACGAGTGCAAGACGGCGTGATTGGCAAAGTAGGAATGTTAAGCTCAGAATATAATGATGAGAGTTTCAGTGACCCGCCAAAGACTTCTAACATCGAAAGTCGGCTCCAACATTTGATCTGGGTCAATGACAATGAGCTGGGCGGCAGTTATCTTGTTAACGCCGGTATCCATGCGATTGATGTTGCCTTGTGGATTGCCGGCCAAAAGCCCATCAGTGCAATGGGCAGTTCCCGTATTGTGCGTCGGCAGCCGCACGGGGATTCTCATGATGTCTATTCGGTTACTTTTGAATTTGCAGATGGACTTATTCTGAACCACCGGGGAGAGCATTTGAAGAACCGCTTCGAATTTCGCTGTGATTGTTTCGCTCAGGGGCGGGACGGCTATCTTGAAACCGGCTATACGGGACGTGTGCGAATACTGGGAAATCGAGGCGGATATCGTGGAGGTGAAGTGGTAAATCTCTACCCCAGCGGTGCCGAGAGGAATATTGATACCTTCTACAAATGCGTATCGAACGGCATATATGAGAATCCTACGGTCGAACCAAGTGTAAACTCCACTCTATCAGCCATTCTTGGACGGGAAGCAGCAGAAAGAAACACCAAACTCACATGGGACGAGTTAATCCGTGAGAATAAAAGACTCGAAGTGGACTTTACCGGGTTAAAAGCCTGAGTGAAAAAAGTTAAAATCTAAAGCTATTCACCTGACTGCAGTTCACGAGCAGTTCTTTCGACATCCGACCACACACGCAGAAAGTTGTCGGAACAAATCTTCTTTATATCCGCTTCAGTATAACCCTTCTTCAAAAGCTCATAGATAAGATTCGGATAGCAGGAAACATCTTTCAAGCCAACAGGGAGCTGGCCTCCAACGCCATCGAAATCGGACCCCAAACCGACGTGCTCAATTCCAACCAGCTTCACAACGTGACCAATATTTGCAACAACATCTGAAATATCAGCATCACTGTATGGATTTTCTTTCGCATATTTTTTGAAGTACTCATCTCTTGCTTCGCCTTGAAGATTATTAGCTTCAATATATTCCAATACGTTTTTTCTACGGTCTTTATATGCCTTATTGATTTGCTCACTAACGAACATAGAACCGAAATTGATTTGAATTACCCCCCCTTTTTCAGCCAATAGTTTTATCATTTCATCGTCCATATTACGTTCCCAGCCCGGTGTAAAATGGCGACATGACGAGTGCGTGGCTGCTATAGGCGCTTTCGAAAGCTCTATTATCCGGTAGAATGTTTTATCTGAAACGTGCGAGACATCTATGAGCATCCCCAAACGATTCATTTCAGATACAACTTCTGCACCAAAAGGACTCAGGCCGTTCCATTTGCGCTGCTCATCATAAGATGAATCGCAAATATGATTGCACTTTGAATGCACAAGGGTGATATAACGGATTCCGCGATCATAAAAATATTTTAGGTTGTCAAGATTGCCTTCAATCGGTGAGCCGTTTTCCATTCCCATAACAATGGATATTTTACTATCTCCAAACTGCTCTTTTACATCTGCAACCGACCCGGCCATAACAAACTTATCAGGCCAGGTTTGAGTCAGGCCTTGGGTTGTTTTAATTATCATGTTGGCAAAATCCCTGGCTCCGCCTTTGTCTTCGTATTCAGGAGGAACATAAACAGCCATAAAGACCACATCGAGCCCTCCCTGCCGCGCTCTTGGATAATCAAATTCTCCTTTTTCAGTTCTCTGTGAAATATCCTCCATCTTTTTGATAAGACGATAGGGTACATCCTGGTGAGTATCAACAATCATATATTTCTGAGCTATCTCGTTAGCCTTTTTCTTCATCTCAGCATCCGTCAAAGCTGTAGCTTGTTGTTGACAGCCAATAATTAAAGCCGCCATTACAATAATTATAATCCAGGGAATTATCTTTATGCTCTTTTTCATAATTTATCTGCCATCTAAATAACTATCTTTTGCATTATTGTCTTTGATACTAACATTACTTATCTAATCACTACATTACTTTTCCGATAATACCTTCTGCATTGCCTCTATAGAGGACAGGTAAATTCCGTTGGAATAGTTGGTCAAAATTTGCATAGCCGCATTTTTATCTCTTGCATATAGCCGGCGAGCAGCCTCTTCGATAGGTTTTTGCAGAGCAAAAGCGTCATTCTCGATTTCCATCGCGAGAGCTTTCACCTTAGCGATTGTATCTGCAGAAGCATCGGGAAGCTTGTTGCGAAAGTTGGAGAACATCCAAAAAGCATTAAGCGGGTCAGGCTGAAAAGGACAATTGAGCTTATCATTAAAGAAATCCTTCGACGGCCTTTGTGATTCCAGGGAGAAGCCTGCGGGAAATTCAGAAATACCAAAATAATAAGGAATATAAAACGAAGTCCGAGGCGAAGAAAGGCACATCCAGTAAACCAAGCCGATATCCAGAGGCTTATCTTTACGCAACTGGGCAACGAAACTCGTCTGGGTATCATCGCTGCAAACGGGAGTGCCGCTTTCCTGCGGACTCCTTTGCGGTGATGATGCTTCGATTATTGTTCCTTTGTAATCGTGGCGTAGAATCTGCATAATATCAGCAACTCTTACCTTGCGTTTTGGCACTACTGAAAAAGGCAGCTTTGGGCCGATCTTGATGGCTTTGGCAGCAATATATTTGAAGCCGCTCCACTGCCGGCCAAAGTTTGAATAATTCGAAGCGGAATTAGGGTTCGAATAAACAGCGGCGAAATCAAACGGCCCATCCTCTTTAGGATTATACCAACCTCTCGAAACAGCATATTTAATGATATCTTTCGATGCCAGAAAGCTGTTCTTATTAGAAAGGTCAATCCGGCGTATAGTATAAGTGTTGGCTACCATAGCAACCTCATCATCAGCCACCCGTTGAGCCATCCAGTGCTTGCCGTTGACAACGCAGAAAAGCCATCCTTCATCCGGATCACAGATAATATATGTCCGGCCGGAGTCAATGTAGCCGAATCGCTCCACCAGTTTTCCAGCCAATAGGACACCTTCACGTGCAGTTTTAGCCCGCTGGGCAACCAGACACCGCAGCATATAACCTATTCCGCCATCAGTAATTTCAGGCTTATCTTCTCGTGAAGGACAGTTGTCCGATGTGATACTGACACCCCATTCATTGAGATAGCTGTCGGAGAAAAGCATGCCCGGCATTTCCGACCAGATATAAGCCCAGGTTTGCCCGGCCTGAGCTAATTGGCCGCCGTTGCGCAGCTTTACTGTTTCTCCGGATGGGTGTTTTTTGCGTGGGATTTTGTGATGGTTTACAATTTGAGGGAGCCCATCATCTTCGTTATGAGCTATAATCACACATCCATCGACTGAAGCCTTTTTACCAACCACTATGGAATAACATCCCTCACATCTTGCCGCGAATATTGTCAAACAGAATACAAACACAGCAACAACTGAAAACAACCTGACAACTGTTTTCTTTACAAACATATTTATTTCCCTGTCAAAATAGTTAACTACTTTATTTACTTTCGCTTGAAGCCACTACCACAGCGCACGATGCATCACCCGTAACGTTTACCACACTGCGGCACATATCCAATATCCGCTCCACACCCATGATGAGGGCTATGCCTTCCAACGGCACGCCGATACTTTTGAGTACGATTGCCAAAGTAATTACTCCCGCCGCCGGTGTACCGGCGGTACCAATAGAAGCCAGCACGGCGGTAAGAACTATAGTCAATTGCTCCATCCCAGTCAGGTTCATACCATATACCTGGGCAATAAACACGGTGGACACTCCCTGATAAAGAGCGGTACCATCCATATTGATGGTCGCTCCCAAAGGCAGTGCAAAGCTTGCAATCTGTCCGGGGACACCCAAATTCTTTTCGGCACACTCCATTGTTACAGGTAAAGTGGCCGAACTCGATGCAGAGCTAAAGGCAATCAACTGGGCCGGGCGAATACCTCTAAAAAATGTTCTTACTTTTTGTTTACTGAATATCTTTATAGCTAAAGAGTAAACAATCGCAACATGAAGAACAAGCCCTGCTATAACTACCAATGAATACTTAATAAGAACAAAAAGAACATCCAGTCCAAAATCCGCAACCACGGCTGATATCAGTGCAAATACTCCATAAGGAGCAAGCGTCATAATAATATGCACCATTTTAATTATTACGTCATTAACACCCTCGAAGAAATCTATTACAGGGCGGCTTCGTTCGGATGGAATTAAACCAAGGCAAATACCGGTCATCAAAGCAAAGAAAATAATCTGCAGCATCCTGCCTTCAACAAACGCTCTGATCGGATTTGTTGGTATGATATTCAAAAGAATGTCCGTGATTGTTGGTTTTTTAAGGGCCGTATCAAATGGCGCAACTGATTCTTCTCCTCTGCTTTGAATCAGCTTAGTCCGCGTCTGCTCTGAAAGACCCGCTCCAGGCCTTAACATGTTCGCCAGGAGTAAACCTATGCAAATAGCAATGACTGTCGTACACAGATAATAAGCCATGGTCTTGGCGCCGATACGGCCAAACTTCCTGATATCGTTAAGACTGGACGTACCTACTAATAGAGAGGCAAAGACAAGAGGTATGACAACCATGCTAATCAATTTAATAAATGCCAGGCCAATTGGTTTTATATAGCTAAATACAAAATCAGAAAATCCCAATTGACCAGCGAGCACGCCAAAAAGTACGCCTGCCAGCAATCCTATCAAAACCTTAGTGTATAATTGAAGTTTTAGTAATTTCATTGTTAATACCTGACATACAGGTTTCATATTAAAGGAGATAATAATAAAGAAAAAACCTCAAGTCAAAGGAGAACACTCTTAATTAGAGGTTCTGTTTGTTAGATAGACTCCAGATATTACCAATGCCGTCCCGATTACAAGTGAGATAGTGATTGGCTCCTTCAGGATAATAAAAGCGCAAAGAATAGTAAAGACAGGGACGAAATTTATAAACAAACCAGTTTTCG
>DAOUVA010000378.1 GCA_030667885.1 Phycisphaerae bacterium | reverse complement strand
GCATTGCCGGAAGACCAGCCATCCTGGCCGATTATCTCCTGGATGACTGCGGAAATATCCGAAGTTTGTTGTTTTTGATTTGTTGTAGGCCAGGCCTCCGGTTGCCATTCGACATTAGCCTCCGTTCTTGTCCTGCTACTGACGTTATAATCAGTGTCGGCAAATACAGGGGCATTCGGAACCAATTCGCCATCGATGATAAGATTGACGGCATTAGCACCGGATACGTCCTCGACTGTAAACACAACGTACGCATTCGTAATCTCGACGCCTATCGGGACCTGGACGTTCAGAAAACGCAGACCTATTACCTGTAAACCGCCATCATCGGGAAGTTCCAGATCGCTGCTGTCCAAATACATACCTCTTGAGAGTTGGTCCTCAACAGAATCATTACCACCAGAGTTTGCAACCTCAACGACCATACCGGCAAAGGTGACATTTGCAGCAACGAGAGACAGTGCCAAAACGAAAAGAATTAATTTTCTGCACATAATAATCATCCTTAAAAATAAGTTACGGACAATAATGCTTTGGCCATACACCAAAACATCCATTGTCTTCAATGAGCATTTACAAGAATTTTAGAATATCTATTGCCAAGTAAAAATTGGATACGGAGCAAATAAATCGTGAATATAGACTTGCCCGTGCCAGCTTTTAGAGAGCTTGAAACAAAAAGATTGAAACATGTTTTGACTTACGAGATCATCTGCCCTGGATGATTTTTTTAACGGCTTGCTACTACCTCCTTCCTTCAAATTACAAATATTTGCAATCTGTTGAAATACAAAAAATACATCTCCGAAGCATACAACTTCGGGGATATTATCTTATATTTGTTATTCTGTGTGGCCCGAAAAATGGAAAATAGCTGTAAAAGCTCCACCTGAAAGAAAGTAAAAATGCTCTCATATATTGGCCGATATGGACACACTCCTCACTGAATTCCATTTATAACAAATTAGCTGCCTTCTCGTCAAGGGAAAAGTGGTTTTTTAGGGTTTTTCGAGTTCCTATTTGTGAGATATTTTTAGGCCACCTCCGACAAACATTGTCCGTCTTTGTGAATATACAATAAATTATTAATCTTAATACAGAAAAAGGGGTCTATACTTACTGGTATAGGCCCCGAATTTACAAATCTACTACATTAACGGCACAATTTTACTTAAACATCCAAATCCATGTTTAAGGTGCGGGTGCATACAGACGGATATCATCGAAGTACATCATACCTGAGCCGCCGGCAACGGGATTATTCTTATTGCCAAGGCCAAGAGTAATCGAATTGACATTGGTAAGGTTAATACCGAACGCCTGCAGGCCAACTCTCCATTCGGTCCAATCCTCTACCTGTGCCGCATTAGGATTAGGATTATCGACCCCAGCGGTACCGTTGAGGACAACATACATCGTCTCGGCAGCATTGGCCGAACCGCCTATATACCAAATCGCCAGGGTCTCGACGCCCTTCACTGTCCAGTCACGATTGGAAGTCAACGTCAAAGTCGCCTCGGATTTACCGACAGCATTGTCATAAGCAAACGGCATCGATTGATTACCGCTATGAACGATAGTCTGCTCGGCAAATGGAGCATTAGCATTACCAATGAGACAACCGTTTGTCCCCGGATTGTCGTAGCCGTCTATCCAGGCCAGATATATCCTGTTACTGTCCGGCTCACCTTCATTAATATCATTGTAGCTCTCCATATCGTCCACGATAAGGAAGTTAGCTGTCGTAAAGCTCCAGAGAGTACCTGTCCACGGGCTGTCGGCGTTGGCGTTATTGACCTCATCAACACGCCAGTAGTAGATACTATTCCACTCAAGCTGTCCGGCGTCATAGCTCTCGTCACCAAGTGCCTTTGTACCTTTATACTCGGGCGAAGCTTTGGTGGCATTCTCCACGGCTTCTTCATCCGTGCCGAAATACACCTCGTGTGAAACGGCGTTATCACCTTCTGCCCAAGTGAGTACAGGTGTGTGCTTTACATCCGCAGCGCCATTACCAGGATTTGGATTGCCGGCTTTGATAGGAAGCGCAAATGCAGCCTGCGGAACGAGCTGCTTTGGAGTGGATGGGCTTTCCCAGCGCAGCTCTGCTATCGCATCAGCCGTGCTCTCGAAATACTCCATTACAATTCTATAGGTACTCCCCGCGATAAGGTCTATCGTTCCACTGTGCTCGATTGGATATATTGGAACCGTTGCCCATGAATCAGCCAGCTGTTTACCCCCTACCCATAGTCGTACACCATCATCGGTCTTGGGGTAAAAGGTGTAGGTCTCAGTATATCCAGCCTCTACTTCACCAGTCCATCTAACTGAGAAGTTATCCTCGCTAACCGCTGGATCCGGCGAGCCGGGGTCGCCCCAGTTAAAGTCGATTTGAGCATCTGTGCGAGTCAGAATGAAAGTATTAAAGTCCGTACCATTGTAGTAATCTGCTCGTAAACCACCACCGGCCTTTGCAGTCTTAAAGCTCCAGACATCGCCTGTATATTCGGCGAAGCCGTCGAACTCATCAACCCGCCAGTAGTAGGTCTTCTATAATTCAAGAGTACCGGGACTATATGTTGTAACTCCTGTTTGAGTTCCTCCGGTAGCACTGCTAACACTATCAAAATCATCACCGAAGTACACGGTATGCAATTTCGCATCATCGCCTGCTGTCCAGCTAAGAATTGCATCCGTGGGCACGAATTTGCCGTCGTCAACCGGGTTGGGTTCATACGCCGTTTTGGGAGGAACCATAAAACTCCACATATCACCTGTGTATATCGTACCGTCGGCACTAACCTCATCGATCCTCCAGTAATACGTTGTGCCCGGTACAAGACCGTCAGGAATAGCAAATCCCGGAAAACCGATAACTAAAAACGTCTCGGTTTGGTTGCCCTGGAACGTGCTTTCGATTCCGGCTTCTACTTCGTTAACATTGTCGCCGAAATATACATCGTGCGATACAGCAGCAGGTGCCGCCAGCCAGCCAAGAGTTGCCCATGTTTCACCATGGATGGTACCGTCACCCGGGCTGGGATTAGCCGCCTTGTCACTCGCCTCGAGTATTGCAACCGCCCACACACTCGGATCCTGCCAGCCATTTCCATCCGTTGAATACCAGGAAACCTGCGATTCTCGTGTAGCATCACCATCGTCATCATCGTTAATCCATACATCGAAACCAATCTGCTGGCCAGGAGTTGCCGCCTCACCCATTATGCTCATCCACGGCACCTTAATTTCAAAAAGATAACCGTCGTCGGTCGTAGCTACAGCGTATTCAACACCCACTAAGCTTGGATCTCCGTTGTGGATGGCCGTGGGCGCTTCCACTTCAGTACCCCACCGAAAAGTGTACTGGTGATCATTCTCGTCCACTGATGAGCCTTTGCTGTTATCGCCATCGACATAGACCTCAACACTATCATCCTGCCATAAGCTGCCGGGTGTGTCATTGACCAAATCCTCATCCTTCACTATGACCAGCACATACAGATATTCCCAATTCCAGAGGGCACGCCAGGTACCGGAGCAATCTTCAGGCGAACTGGGGGCGCTTCCTACTTGACTGGTCTCTATCGCATGTTCTGTTGAAAAAAACCATACCTGATCGATACTACCATCGAGCTTCGGCATGGTCCCCGGGCTGGGGATGACCACATCTTGAGCCGAAACCATGCTAACCACACTCAGCGCCAAAACAAAAGAAAACAAATAAATCAATTTTCTACACATAATATTCCTCCTTCAAAAAGATTTAAAATAACCGTGTTCCGGCCACACACCAAAACACCGGTTAACTGTCGTTTTCTATATATGAGCTGCCGATTGAAAGGTAAAATATTTTCACCAGGAAGTACAAAGTTGCCGTCAAAACCCTATACCTTTCAATTAATACCTCCTCTCGTCGAAATATTAAAAGAAATGCGCCTGCTCGATGATTTCAAAACTCACAGATGCCCGGCTTACGCAAGCACAAGTTGCACTTATATTAAGTATATCAAAGTCGAAGCTTTCCCGTCAAGGATAATCTCTCAGATTATTCTCAATTCTAACTTCTCAATTCACAATTCTATTTTTTTCTATACTTACTTCCGCCCCATCCGAAACATCCCACAAACCTGACAGGTCTCCTTTGATCCTGCCGACGATATTCACAGCAGATGCCGCCCTGATTTCATCGCCGCCCGATGCAGGTGTCCGCCCGAAAAATATGCAAAAAGCCTGCCCCGGCGGCCAATATGCCAATTCCCCTTCTTCCATCACGTCCCGGCTGCCATCTTCAAGCTCGCAGCCAACGCCGATACTAAAATATATCTCTCCGCCCCACCGCTGACCATTCGAAACTATCGGAAGTGCATCGTATATCGCTTTTCCCGTCACACTGTCATTCAATTCCCCCTCAAAACTATTCCCACCGGACTTAATCACAATATTCTCTGCCATCTTATACCCCAAATATGTAAGTAAAAATACCTTACTCACAATTCTAAATTCCGAATTTTTATCCGGCGCCGTTTGACGGACTCAATTCTTATCCGGAGCCTTTCAGACCGCATTCCGACTACTTGCTTTGAACACGATATAAGTGTGTTTTGGTGCGGAGAAGCAGCGACTTACCAGCGACTGCAGGAGACGCGCCTATAAATCCGTCCAGTTCATTGACTGCCAATACGCGAAACGTTCGTCCGGGAGCAATGATAGTTGTCTTGCCCTCTTTGCTGGAGCTGTAGATGCGGTTCTCGGCATAGAGCAGGGAGGCTCCGTATCTGCCATCAAGTCGCTCGGTCCATACCGTCCGGCCGGTGGTCGCCTGTTTACATATCAGTACGCCCAGGTCGCTTAATAAATAGAGCAGATCGCCGACCAGCACAGGTGAACTTTCGTGCGGTACATCCTCGGTCATCCTCCAGACCACATGCGACTCGG
>DAOUVA010000069.1 GCA_030667885.1 Phycisphaerae bacterium | reverse complement strand
ATAAGTGGGATAGTTGATACTCGCCGGGTGATTAAGAATAGCTACACCAACTACTTTCCCTTTTCTTATTCCCTGCAGAGCGACCCATCGCGCACGCTTGCCCCATATATTCTTCGCTGTAACATCGCCGTTTGAGCTGAAGTACCTGCCTGTCCCTGAAACTGATTCCTTCGGTAGCGGCTGTTCCGGTTTAAGAATCACATTCGAATCGCCCTCTCTCAAACAGTCAGCAACTCGAATCGCAAATACACCCTCTTCGATATCTTCAAACACCACCTCGGTTTGTCTGGCCGTAAGGTCGATACTAAAATCAATGGAATATTCATCTTCATTTCCACCTGCAAGAAAGACCATACTTCTGTTTTCTTCGAGCAATACATTACCGCTGCGGTCTAACCAATGCATAACAGTTGCAAGCTTTGCATTACCGTTATCAACGGCCACTCCTGTTGTTTTAATATGCTTGATTTGCGGCGGTGGTGCGGCGTTGTTCCAGAAGTTGGTTCCATTGACCTTATCGACGGCAAAGAAAATACCCACATGATGTTGATGGTCGTCACTGCCGCCTTTCATTTCCACAAGCGGATTTCTTCGAGTTACCTCAATTCCCGAAGGGCTGCGCAACGGAACCAGCATCGGCTTGGTATGTTCGCTTCCATAAACATAGCTTGTAAAGTGCCGTCCTCCCACCATCACATCGATTTTGTTTTTGCTTTTGATAAATTCCACATTCTGATCTATGGGATTTCCTAATGCTGCCGCGCAGAGCACGAATACTACCAAAACCACAGCGGTTCTTTTCATAATGTAACCTTTCTAAAACTATAGCTTCTCTCGCAGGCCAAAATCAATTCGTCTTTTTGCCCGATATTCGGTAAAGATGAACGTCCCAGGCCTCGAAGGTATCGCTGAAAACACCATCCTTTGAAAGAATCGTTCGATTCTCACCGAGCACTTCTATGGTCATCCTGCCTATCAGGGCCGGGGCGGTGAATTTCGCATTCGTTGAACCGGCCCTCATAGCCACAGCAAAAAGATACACCGCGCCTTTATACTTCTTTGCCATAATCGCAACAGGAACATCTTCGTTCTCAGATGTTACACTCACATCGGCATCGATAGCCGGACTGTTTAATACCGGCGCAAGGGCATTAATCTGTTTATTTATCTTAGTAACCTCCGAAAGCATTTTCGGGTCGCTAAGAAGCGCCGATTCATTGAATTTAGGCTGCCATTCGTGGACAAAATATATTAATCCCATCGAGCCATGAATGATAGACATCCACACCTCGCATTTTACCTGCTTCGGAGTAGCTTTTGTTTGCTTATTATTTATTCGAGTACATTCGATACAGTTCCACACCACTTTTTTCCCATTGGTCCATTTGTTCAGTCGCTCGACGCCTCTTGCAACGTACCATAGATTACCGGCAACCTCGGGTTTCGAATGAGCAGCCGGGTAGATATCGAATGAGGCAATATCACAGCCCTTAACGTATTCGGTATAATCCTCAGGATGGTTTGTTCGAACACCGCGGCCGCGCCAACCATCCCACGCCACACCCTGACCCAGGTTCAGAAACACCGGCCGAGTGGGGTCAGCGCTGCGAATCTTATTATAGCCATCTATTATTTTTTGGGGCTTGATCGGCGGCCCATACCCTTTGCCCTTTCCCAGAGATTGGGCATTGTCCGGTTCGTCACCATGCATCCAACCGATGATAGTCGGGTCATCTATATATTTAAGAGCCAGTTTGTTTTGGTGGCAGATGACTTTCATACCGGCGGTTTTCAATTCTTCGAGCTGTATTTCCGTCGGCCCTTTCCAGAGACCCACAAACGTATTAAAACCGGCCATGCGATACCTCGATGCTTTGGCCGGATTTTGCAGCCAGACAGCGATAGGAAAAAAGTCCGCACTATGTAACGGGCCATTCTCCCATTTTACATAAGGGCTTGTAACAACATTTCCCGCGTAAACACTGCCGAAAGCGCAAACAATAAAGAAAAAACAAGTTATGAAAATCATATTTCGTCGCATAAAACTACCTCCTGAAAAGACCCGAGTACTAATCCCGGCACACACTTATTATGTTAGCCGATATGATTAAGGGCTTATTTAAGGCCCTCTAAATTCAAAAAATCACCGGGGTTATTTTACCAAATAATAACAATATAAGGGAAGGTCAAATTAAAACTAAATGCAATTGCAAAAGATATGTAAATACAATCTAATCCCAACGGGATGCCTGCGCAAAATACGTACAAATTACTTTGCTTCAATCCCACCTGATGAGTTGGTTATAATAATCAACTACAAGCAGTTTTTCTCATTTAAATCAACACTTCAACAACACGCACATAACTTTACAGCCACTGAAGGCAAGCATCGGAATACAAGACGACTAATAACGTCCTCCGCCTCCCATGTCGTCATAGCCTTCACTATTATACATGTCCTCGTATCCCCCGCCCATATCATCACCACCAAGGCTCCCCCCTTGACGTGAACTGCGTCCGCTTTTGAAGGCCTTGAAAGGCTCCTTAGTCTCATTTACCAATGAGCTGATCTTACCATACCAATTCTGTAAATCTTTGGCCCAGTATGACGTTCTGACAGGCATGTGTTCAATATCAGTTCCGTCCATACTGTAAAGCATATCATAATAACGCCTTGCAGTGAGATTCTTATCACCGGCCCAGTCATTCACTGCCACAGCATCAACCATAACAGCTCCTGTACTATAATCAATCTTATCAGGTACAACCGTTTTTTCCTCAGGCCGTGCAACAGAACCCATTAGCGAATCCGTCATCATTCTGCCAGCACCCATTCGCGGGTCTATCCCTCGACCGAAATCGCCTCTTCCTCTTTGTTGAAAGTCAGTTTCGATCTCGGTCTCAACAACATTGCCTATGAGTTCTCCCTGGCTTACCTTAAAATCTTCACTGTGCCAGTACCCATTGACATATTTGGAGACCTGAACCGTAACAACATTTGCCGGCTCACGTATATTCTTCGCGAAGAAGTACAACATTCCCGGTATCTCTACCGTGTCTGTAACATCGGAAAACTCGCTCCATAAAACAACTTCATTCTTCCGCGATATGTCCTGCCCGCTTAACTGGTTCGTTCCTGCCACGGGATTAAAAACACCCAACCTTATCCTGTATCGATAGTGCTTTCTCGGCTCAACAGTATCATCATGCGCCCAGAACACCAGAGACTCCTTCATTTTCTCTAAAAGAGTCCTGCCGGTAAGCTGAATCTTGTCAAATTCTTCATAAACGTCGTACATTGAAGGTCCCCTTCGGGTAAATCTATCTCCAGCTAATCCGGGCATTCCATAGCCTTCCAATCCAATTCCGCCTCCACCCGGTTCTGTAGTCCTGCCTCTGCTTGTTCCCCTCCTGCGTCTGGTGTTTGCACCTCCCTGGCCACTCTCAAGTGACGACGTACCAGTTTGACTGCTCCCTGTACGGCTGGTGCCCCTTCTGCGCGATGCATCTCCGCCTGCGCCCCCATAAAGACCACCCGTTCCCCCTCCTGATATTCCTCCGCCGGTTCTTGCGCCGGTTCTTCCGGCCGTACCACCAACTCCAGAAGTTCTGGAACGCCGAGAGCCTGATCTGTCAGTATTCTTCTGCTCGTCTTCTCGGGCTTTTCGTGTCTCCTCAGCATCCTCTTTTCTCTGAATATCCAGAAACATTCTATGTATTACAGGAGGATACCACTCCTCTTTCGCTGATGCCATCGCATAAGCATCGGGCTGCAACAGGTCCATTTGCAGTTGCCAGTCATCAAACTGACGCTTCCACACTTTTAACCTGCCGGGTGGTAAGCTGCCGGTATCTTCAACAATTTCAAACAATTCGCCATAGTGGTCAATTTTGCTGCGGGGAATACTCTGCCAATCACTCCAGCTTCCGTTTTCACCCAGTTCCTGTCGCTGCAACTGCACAGCAGCAAAAATCGGCTTGGCAAGGCATGGGTCTGAATACTGCTGCTCTACATCATCGACAAAACTTTGTTTAAATCTCTCATATAACCCCTGAATATCAATCTTGGCTTCCACTGTTATAAGGTCGATATCGTTCGGCTCATTCGCAGCTTTATCATAAGTATTCTCCGGCGTAACAACACCCGTAGGCACATAAGCGGCCGCTCTGATGTGCTCGATTTCAACTTCGCCGACCGCACCAATACGAGGAAGACGATATTTCCCCCCCGCGCCTCGTATTGTCTCATCAACAGCATAAGGTACCTGCGGCCATATGTTAACATCAATATTACGTATGGAAGAATCAAGCAGAGCAACAAACTCGGTAAGTTCCGACTGATAGGGCTCCAAGTCATCGGTGGAGGGGGTAACTTTATCGCTCAAAAGCTTCGCCTCTTCGTACACCTTTTCATCGATTGCAGCAGGGCTGTATTTCCCATCGCCGTATGAAACCTGGTTGGGACTGAAAATAACACGTGTAATCATAAGAAAGATACACACAAGCCCAACAATAACCAAAACTATCTTCTCTACATGTGCTTCGAGAAAGCCTAATATTTTATTCATATCTCAAATCCCACTCAACATTGTTTTTCTGAAGGGTTTTACCGGCCTTTCTTTGGTTCTGCGGCCAATATTATCGCTTGTTTGACGGGTTCAGGTTTAATTTCATCGTAACCATCCCTGTTAAAGATATATTCGCAAATTAAATCCAATTCTACCACAGGATCATCGCCAAAATCATAAAGAGTGTAAAGATCCTCTTCGGTTGACCTAAACTTAGTTTCCAACACCGTTATCTGGTTATGCTTAAAAGTCTGCTCCTGCTCGTTGCCGGAGAAACCCCTGAATTTATGCTCCTTGGCACTGCAAAGCTCCTTCAGATACGGCATAATGGATTTTATGTTAATCACAACGGCAACATTAAACTGTACAACATCATTATCATTATCAACACCTGTAAATCTTCCAGTACAGGATTCCGCCAGACCATCGTCATTTCCATGAATGTAAAGGGGCTTATCAACATTGCCCTTTTTCTTTTGCGCACCCCCTCGCTGCCTGCGTCTTCCCCCGCCTCCTGATCCGGGCCTTTTTAGGCCCATATTAAAACTCATCTGCCTAAGCTGTTTGACCGGTGCTGTCAGCACACTGTCGAAGTCCGAATTGACGGCACTTATAGTATTGAAAACATCTTCGATGACCCAGTAAGCTAACTGGAAATACCAGCAATCCTGGATTGCCTCATTAGGGTCAACCGCAAGTTTATAATCCGCCCAGAAATCGTACCCGCTTAAATCTATCGGATTCGCATAAACAGATAAAGATTTCGCTCTCTCCTGGCAAATCTCTTTAATTACCATAACCTCAAGTTCACCCTTCATCATCGACCTGGGCATAGACCCTCTCGAAGCCGCTCCCGCCCTGCCACCTCCACCTCCATACGGTGACATTCCCATCATCGGTGACCGACTCAACGAAGACCGCCCCGACATACCTCCCATCATACCTCCCATCATACCCCGACCCCGCTGTAAACGGGAATTTACCGCTGATTCCTCAAGGCCTTTCTCTATCTCGGCCTCTGTAGGGTAATCACCCGCCTTTACACGGAGAAGCAAATCATCTATCGCTCTTCTATAATTCTGGCCAAATTCCCGGAAAACAACAGTAGAGGAAATGTTAGGATCAAGAAATATATCATAGCTTAACAACTCTCTCATAGTTGTTCGCTTAGCCAATAGTGCTATTTCATTGGCATCTTTGGCATGTTCTTCCTGATATTTCAGCTCTTGTCCCAATGTCTTACTGGAAGTAGGACTTTTAAGTTCCCTTGCCACTCTCTCGCCTGGCTTAACACTTTTAGTCTGTATATCCTCTTTGAATTTACCGTTCATAAGTTGCGTTATTACCAGGATAATTACAGCGACAAGCACTATAATAACCGACAACAGCAACGGTATGTTATTCTTAAAAACACTTAACTTCTGTAAAATATCTTTGAAATTCGGCATATCCATTTTTCATCTCACAAAATTATTTTTATTCTACTTGTCACATTACTTAGTCCCTGTAGAACCGGTAGTCGCCGACGGAGCCGGCCTGCCTCGCATATATGCAGGTAGTTCAGGTGCTTTCTCCTTGACACTCTCGGGCGCATCTCTCCAGAGAAACTTAATATTTAATACAAACCAATGGTCATTAATCGTGAAAAGCTGCACACCCCTGCGGTCGAGTTTTTTGCTTCCGTTTTCTTCCCACTCAGCAACTTCACTAATCGTCTCTTTTGTCATAGGGTCAACTAATATCCACTCCGCCCCATCTTCCTTCGCGGATCCGGGAGGCATTGGTCTATACCTTATATCCGTCACACCTATCCCCACAGGCATTTCCTCATCCCTGTTTACTTCCCCCATGTCAATCGAGAATTGGTTAGGGTCGGTTTTCTTATAAACCTCAAAAGGGCTGTTGCCGTCAACAAAATCGTCGAGGTGTAATAAGCGTGTAACTACGCCCCATTTTTCCTGATTATCTTCAGCCCCATAAGGATCCATCAATTCAGTTATCTTTCCGTATGGACTGTAACCACCTATGGTCACTATAAAGCCTGGCAACTTTTCCTCACCGGGTTGCCCACCCATTCCGTACATCCCTCCGGGATAATACTCTCCATATCCCCCCATCCCCTCCATCTCCATCATACCGTACTCCTCCATACCTTCATATTCTTCGCCTCCTGCACCGGACATACCCCGGCTCTTGCGGAACATATCGGCACCGCCGAACTGGGCGGTCGCAAGGTCACTCGAAAAGAAAGTCTCCATATTCGTTATAAATATTTGTTTTCGCTCTTTGCGTGGTATGTCCTGAATCCCTTTGACGTCGCCGGCGGCAAAAGCCTGATAGAGTCCGGCTTGTTTCGGATTGTTCTTCTCATTCGGCAATGCTGCAATTATAATTTCATATAGAGATGGAATCATTTCGCGATATTTGAAAGGTTCACTCTCTTTTTCTATTATGGCTGCAGATTCGTCACCTTTACGTATTACGTCATCGAGCTCCTTGTTGCCTTTGTCGATAGTGCCAAGAATACTGCTGATTTTGGCTCGAACCGGGCTGCCCTTGGAGTGATTCATCCTGTCCAGACCGTTCCTTCCAAAGCACATCAGCGAAACGGCAAGCAGAATACATGCCGCGGCGATAAAATACTTACCCTTGCTCGCCCAGGCCATTGACCGGGCAACACTGCTCGGCAGAAGGTTGCTTTCTATCCGTGCAACACCTAATCCCTGCAAAGCAAGACCATAGACAACACCAAAACCGCTGACATTCTCATGGAATTTAGCGGGCGAAACACCCGGGCCCATCCCAAGTCTCTTAAAAGAATCCGGCCTTTCCACCGGTATCTGCAACGTCTGCTGTAGATATTTGAGCAGGCCTCGCAGCTTCGTTCCTCCGCCTAAGGCAATAATCCTCGTTATTTTGGTATCGGGATTGGAATTATTGTAAAAGCCGAGAGAGCGCTGAACTTCAGAGCCTAAATCCGTAAAGACCGGCTTCATCGCCTGGAATATCTGCCGGGCATACTTGCTCACAGGAGCCGTACGTTTGAGTTTTTCTGCTTTTTCAAAATTAAGCCTGAACGCATCTGATATCGCTCTGGTAAAGGAATTGCCGCCAATAAGAATACACCTCTGCCAGACCGCCGACTTTGTGCAGACAACCAAATCCGTATTGTCGGCACCTACGTTAAGAATAACAGTTGCCTGCTTGTCGGAAGTAGCCAAATCAGGACGGTCATGCATCAAGTAGTTATATAATGCCATCGGCGCCATCTGTACGTAGCCAATCTGAATATCTTCTCTGCTGAAATGTTCCAATGCCGCGTTGACCACTTCATTTTTTATCGCAAAAATACCCACCTTGATTTCAGGACTGTCGGGCTCACTCATCAACTGCCAGTCCCACTGCACATCGCTAATGCCGAAGGGAATCTGCTGGACAGCCTCAAACTTAACCATCTCAGGAATGCGTTTCTCCTCAACAGGCGGCAGGTTCACAAAACGTGCAAAACTATTCTGGCTCGGCACAGAAATAATAATCTCGTCCATGCTCAAATCGTACTTATTGACAAACTTGCGCAAAGTCAACGCAACAAGCTCCTCTCTCTCAGCATCTGTCACACCGTCACCGCTCAGAATCTTACCGTGCCTGATATTGTCGAAGCCTATTACTTCAACAACACCGCGCTCTGTGCTCAAGTACAATGCTTTGAGGGAACTGTTGCCTATATCTATCGCCCAAACCGTATCGGTTTCTGCTGCCATAACAAACCTCCTGCTTGGCTTTCAATTGTTCTTGTAAATACGTCTCAATAAATATACATTATATCATAATTTAAGATGCCAAAAGTACTAATTCGTTACAGTAATTTTTAAATTATGAAAACTTTTTCCATAAATACTCTCGGCTGCAAAGTCAATCAATACGAAACACAGCAGATTCACGAACTGCTCGAACAACTCGGACTTCATAAGTGTGAACCACCCAAAAACCCCGACCTCGTTATCATCAATACCTGCTGTGTAACTCACACCGCCTCAGCCAAGAGCCGGCAATACATTCGAAAAGCTCAAAAGCTAAGTCCTGACGCTGCTGTAGTTGTCTGCGGCTGTCTGCCAACTGTACAAACCGGCGAATTAAACAACATCAGCAAAAATGTTCATCTTATCGGGGATCGAGAAAACCTTGCTTCAACGCTCAAGCAAATAGCCCGCGGCAACGCTGCCGCTTCATACTTTCAAAGCCCTCAATCCAGTCTGAACATTAATACTACAATTAAAGCAGAAAACGGCCATAAAATCAAGTTTAAAAAAGAATTGAACAATCATTTAACACTTCCGCCATTAACTTCCTTCAAAGGCCAAACCAGGGCCTTTCTAAAAGTCCAGGATGGCTGCGATGGATACTGCACCTATTGTATTGTACCCAAAACCCGTCCTTTTGTTCATAATAAACCGGTCAAAGCCGTTATTCGGGAGGCAAAATCACTTGTAAAAGCCGGACATAGGGAAATTGTTGTAACTGGTGTATTCCTCGGCGCTTACGGCCAGGAGAGCGTTAGAAGAAAAAACTGGCCAAACCAGCAAAATGACAATCTGTCTATTCTACTCGATAAAATGGCTAAAATACCCCATCTTGCAAGGATAAGATTAAGCTCGCTGGAGCCTGGGGATGTAACGCCTCAATTACTCGATATTTTCTGTAAACACACTAATATTATGCCACATCTGCACTTGTCGTTACAGTCCGGCTCGAACGCTGTCCTCAAAAAAATGTGCAGACAATATAATTCTGATATATTCAGAGAAAAAATTGAATTAGCCAAGCGATACCTCGACAGGCCGGCCATAACGACCGATATTATCGTTGGTTTTCCGGGCGAAACCGATACTGATTTTGAGCAAACTATTAAATTGGCTAAAGATGTGGGCTTTGCGAAAATGCATATTTTCAGCTTTTCGCCACGTAAAGGTACAGCCGCAGCAAACATGCAGGGTAGAGTGGATATAAAGATTGTAAAGGAACGTTCGGAAATCCTACACCGCTTAAATATTGAGTTGAGTCAAAAATTTCAGCAGCAGTTTATTGGCGAAACCGCGGAAATCCTGCTGGAAAACGATAATGAGCAGATTTACGGCCGAAGCGAAAGATATTTTATGGTCTATCTGGAAAAAACACGGAAAAAGCTGAAGAAAAATGACCTTATAAGGGCGAAGCTGGTGAGGTATGGCGAAAATGGAATATGTGGGGATGTATTGTAAAAAGCGGCAGGAAAAGCATAAGCGAGCAATTAAACAAAGCACCAGTTTGCGCAATCTTGAGAAAAGATTTGTCATTTCGTCTAAAATTTATACTTGACGAAAAGGCAGCTAATTTAGTATATATGAATAAGGTGGAATTTGTAGGTTGGGTTACATTTTTGGGGAATTTTTTAGTTTTCCAAATATGAGGAGGATGAGTATTATGAAAGACACAGGGTTAGGGGTAACGGCAACTTTGTGTTCCGGAAAGAATATTATCACCTCTCTATCGGCAGTTCGCATTTCGAAAAACCGCAAATGTTTTGGTGTGTGTCCAGAGCATGATCAATAATTATCTTAATTCTTTTTTTGGGAGCATTATTATGTGTAAAAAATTGATTTTTCTGGTTTCTTTGGTTCTGGTATTGAGCATGGCCGGCAATGGATGGGCAGGTACTTCAAAACCTATCCCTGCCAACGGTGCTATACATGAAGACACATGGATAAACCTTGGATGGGAGGGAACCGGGGTTTCTTACGATGTGTATTTTGGCGATAATCTTGACAGTGTGAAGGACGGAACCGAAGATACGTTCCAAGGCAACCAAACCACAAAATTTTTTGTCGCGGGCTTTCCCGGATTTGCTTTTCCGGATGGTCTTATCCCGGGTACAACTTACTACTGGCGGATTGATGAGACACAGGCTGACGGTACCGTACAAACAGGCAGTATCTGGAGCTTTTCGATTCTTGCCAAGACCGCCAGGGATCCCAGCCCGGCTGATGGCGCCGAGTTCGTAGATCCGAATAACGTGGTCCTTAACTGGACGCCGGGTTTCGGAGCCAAATTGCACACAGTGTATATAGGCACCAATTTTGACGAGGTGAATAACGCCGCCGGTGGTTCTACCCAGGCAGCCACTACCTTTTCGCCGGGCCCGCTCGAACCAGAAAAGGTTTATTACTGGCGGGTCGATGAATTTGATGCGACAGAGACCTATAAAGGTGACGTCTGGAGTTTCACGACGCCGGGTGCTGTCGGGAATCCGCAGCCAACGAATGGTGCCACAGATATGCAGATGAATAAGAGTCTGAGCTGGACGCCGGCCGATAGTGCCGCCTCGCACGAACTCTACTTCGGCACGGATAAAGATACCGTGCGCACCGCCGGTACCGGTTCGCCCGAGTACATAGGTCCCAAGACACTTGGTGTTGAGAGTTATGATCCCGGTCTCCTTGAGCCGGACGCGGCGTACTACTGGCGCGTGGATGAAGTCGATAGTCAGGGCAATGTGTCGAAAGGTCCCCTCTGGGGCTTTACCACAGGTGACTTCCTCCTTGTTGAGGGCTTTGAGAGCTATAGCGATGACGATGTGGCCGGCGAAGCCATCTGGCAACACTGGATCGATGGCTTAGACATTTCTGAGAACGGTGCGCAGGTCGGTTATCTGCTACCCTCGTATGCAGAGCAGTCAATTGTCCGTGGCGGTCTGCAATCGATGCCGCTGCTTTATATGAACACGGACGGCGTGATGTATTCGGAGGCGGAGCTAACGTTGGGCGATTTGCGTGACTGGACGGTGAAAGATGTAAACACAATGACGCTTTCGTTTTGGGGTAAGCCGGCTAACGCTGCTGAACCGATGTACGTCACTCTAAACGGTAGTTCTCCGATCTATCGCGAAAATCCAAATGCATCGCAGATACCCATCTGGTCGGTTTGGAATATCGACCTTCAGGTGTTTGCGGACCAGGGTGTGGACCTTACCAATGTCAACAAAATCGCCATTGGCTTCGGTGATAAGAATAGCACGGAAAGCGGCGGTTCAGGTACGGTGTATATCGATGACATTCGTTTGGGTAAAACTGCACATCCGGTCTTAAAACGATCTCTGCCGTTCCTGGAAGATTTCGAGACTGTGGAGCTGGGTACGAGCCCGGAGGAATCCGCGGGTACTCAAGGTGTCTGGACGGACACACCGCCGGAAGGCTGGTTTATTGACGAAAGTGGTATTCCGGGAATAGGTGATCCGGAGACTGACGGTGTAGCCGATTGGGCAGGTTGGGCCATCACTGACAAGGACTGGTGGATCCAGGCAGCCGGT
>DAOUVA010000143.1 GCA_030667885.1 Phycisphaerae bacterium | reverse complement strand
TCTGGCGAATTCCCTTCCAGTCGCCCATGCGGACAGCCTGCCTTTTGCCCTGCTCGTGAAATTCCCAGTAAAGAAACTCGTGCTTTTTCTGTTTTGAGCTTTTGCCGAGCAGCGTTGGAAGCATAGAGATTCCGTCGATGCCTTCCGGGATCTTTATATCCGCCAGGTCGCAGCAGGTCGGCAGGAAATCCCAGAACGCCGAGATATGGTTGGTAACTGAGCCAGCCTTTATTTTGCCGGGCCAGCGTGCAATCGTGGGGACACGAATTCCGCCTTCGTACAGTGCTCGCTTGTAGTCTTGCAGGGGGCCGGAACTGTTGAAGAAAGTCGGGTCTGCCCCGCCCTCTTTATGCGGGCCGTTGTCGCTCGAAAATAACACGAATGTCTTTTCATCCAGGCCAAGTGCTTTGAGTTTTGCCATCAGCCTGCCGATGTCGCCATCCATTCGCGTTATCATCGCAGCGTGGCCTTTCTGGGGATCAGGCCAATCTTTGTCGGTGTACGGCCCATGCGAAGGTACTTCCATACCCTTATTTCCGGCCTCGTTGTTCGCATGGGGAATTGTAAGGGCCAGATATAAGAAGAAAGTATTGTCCTTGTTCTTTTGGACAAAGCGCAAGGCTTCTTCGGCAAATAAGTCGTGTGAATAGTCAACGCGTTTTGTTGCGACGCCGCCCGGAGTTCGGTCACGCCCACCGATAATGTGATTGACCTCATTTTCAAGCTCGACCTTTTGTTCGTTGCGCCAGAGGTATTTCGGGTAGTAGTTATGTGCATGTCTCTGGTTGAGATACCCGAACCAGTAATCGAAGCCCTGCCTGTTGGGGATGCCGGTGCTGTCAGCCTCGCCCAGACCCCATTTGCCGATGATACCGGTGGTGTAGCCGGTCTGTTTGAGCAGCTCGGCAACGGTAACGTCGGAAGGCCGCAGCGGCACATTTGCGTTGCCGCGAACCAGGGCGTGTCCGGAGTGCAGTCCCGTCATTAAACAGCAGCGTGACGGGGCACAGACGGTGCTTCCGGCGTAGTGGTCGGTAAAGCGCATACCTTCGACGGCCAGCTGGTCAATATTCGGCGTTTGGATAGTTTGCTGCCCATAGCAACCGAGGTCCCCATAGCCCAGGTCGTCGGCAAGTATAAAAATGATATTAGGCCGTTTTCCTTTTATCCCGGCTGTCCGGCTCTCAGAAGCGCAGCTCGGCAGCAGTGAAACTGCTCCAAGCGAAGCGGCCGCAAAGCCCGTCATTTTAAGAAAGTCTCTTCTGGTTCTTTTGTCCATCATTGCTCCTTTCAATTATTTATTCCGCCACAGGCGGGCGTACGATATTTATAAAAAAACGGCGGTTGGCCGTAAGGTTAATAATAGTAAATAATAAATCGTTAATAGTAAATAACAAATGTCCGTCAAAGCCAGCGGAAATTTACTTTCCGACGGTCAAACGGTGCATACAGCAGACAGCCAAAGTTTTGTTTCAAACTTATCATTTTTAATTACAAAAAATTTATTGTTAATAACCAAAGAAAGCCGAATATACAATTGAACAGGCTAAATTCGAGCTGTCAGGAAAAAAAATGTTTTTTTCTCTTAGCACAACAAAGTTCAATGATTACTGCCTCAAGTGATAATCCGGTCGCCGACTGCATCGCAATGGTTGTCGTTGTTTTGATGGCCATCGGTACGGTCTTTGTCTTCTCGGCCAGCGCCAATATAGGCCAGGAGTTTGACTTGCAGAGATTCTACGACTACCCGGGTCTTCGCCAACTGTTGTTTTTCCCTTTGGCGTGTTTGATTATGTACACGGTCTCTTCGGTTAATTATCGGAGGTTCAGTCTTGCCGAGGGCTGGTTTAAGTCGCCGACCTGTTATTTTTTAGTTATCAGCATAGTGCTGCTGATAATCGTTTTATCACAGAAATTTTTCGGATTTTTCCCACGATTAGTTCCTGAGATTAATCGGCACTATCGCTGGCTGAAAATCCCACTTGGGCCTATATCGATGAGTTTTCAACCTTCTGAGATGGCGAAGTGGGCGGTCGTTTTCTTTTTAGCGGCGGTGTGTGATAAGTTCGGGGATAAAATCAGATTGTTCTGGAAAAGGTTTGTTCCCATCTGCTCTGTCGTGGGCTTAGTAGTTTTCCTTATTATTGTCGAGGACTTCGGCACGGCGGCGCTTATCTCGCTTCTGGCTTTTTTGATGCTAATCATAGCGGGCGTAAAACTGCGGCACATCCTGCCACCTCTTCCGCTTGGGGGAATCGCCTGTTATATAGCAATCAAATACTCTCCGGGGCGAATGCAGCGAATTATCGCTTGGTTGAATCCTGATAAATGGTTGGATGGGATTAATTATCAGCCGACCCAGTCGAAGATTGCCCTTGGTTCAGGGGGACTGTGGGGAAAAGGCTTAGGCAGGGGAATATGCAAATACGGGCATCTGCCGGAAGATACGACGGATTTTATCTTCGCAATTATCGGTGAAGAGCTTGGCTTTATAGGAAACGCAGCGGTCATCGGATTATTCATCGTTTTTGTCTGGCTGGGGATTTTAGTTGTCGCGCGTTGCAAAGACCGCTTCGGTCAGCTTTTGGCCGGCGGGATAGTTTTGATAATCGCGATTCAGGCGGTTCTTAATATCGGTGTGGTAACGGTTGTTCTGCCGACAAAGGGCCTGCCACTGCCGTTTGTAAGTGCCGGCGGGACGAGCATGCTGTTGTCAGCGGCGGCGGTCGGTGTGTTGTTGAATATTGCCAAGCAATCGGCCTCAGATTCTGACCAACTGGAATAATATACCCTTCAGGGTAGTAAATTACCGCGAGTAAAATTATAAAATATTACTGTAAAGCTACTTACCCGCGCACAAGCGGGAATTTTCAACCGAGAGCACTATATAATGAAAACTTCCGACGCCGACCCCCGGCAGGGAAAACAAACAATCAAGTCGGAGCGTCCCTGGGGTGATGTTTATATGGTGGTTCGCAACCAGGAGTGCTCGGTGGATTTGACATTTGTCCGGCCCGGCGAGCGTGCCAGTCTGCATTCGCACAAAGGCAGATATGAGCTTTTCCATTTTCTCGATGACGGCGCTTATCTGGAGCTGGACGGGCAAATCCATCATCCCAATACTCACGATGAGTTCCTTATTCGTCCGGGTGTTAAGCACAGGTTCTGGGCAGAGGACAAATCCTTTCGCATGCTCGTGGTATCCTTCGGCAAGTGGGAGGCCGAGGACCAGTGCCGGCATGAGGATGACTACGGCAGAAAAGGTGACGAGCTGACGCTTTAAGTATCCCAAGTCAGTATCAGACCGGCTGCAATGACAAAGCTATTTCACTATTTCTTTGCCGGAACGGCTCGTTCCTTCTTTCTTTCGGCAGAAGCCTGTGCGAACAACTGGGCGGTCTCTTTGTTAAGTAAGACCCAGATAGTATAAATCCCTATCATAGGCCCGATTGGGATGTTAGTAATCAAATCCGGAACGGCAAGGACCAGGGCTAAAATCCTGGCCCAACCTTTGCGCTTATAAAGCCCAACGCCACAGATAATACCCGGCACGGACACTACCATTAAAAAAATGCTTACTGCAGGGCCCATAATTGAAGTGATACGTATTACTTCCGGATCATCGGAAAGACGCCCGCCTCCAACAAGGGCCGCGAAAACGATAATTGCAACCAACATTCCCATGATACCGAACCCGATGCGGAGCGCTGAGACGATGGAGATGTGTTTTTCCATCGGACTGACTTGAGTAACGCAGCCGCTGGGAATTTCGGATTGAGCCGGTCCTCCACCAGATCCAACCGGCGCAGCACCCGTCTTTACTTGGCCGGTTTGCGTGTAGGGATGCTGCTGTTCTTTTCCTGGCGTTGCAGGGATTGCACCGGCAGTGGCAAATGTACCATCCGGCTGAAACGATTCGATTCCTTTGTTTGCTTTTCGCCATGCCCAGCGGACAATAAAGAAATCGAGAACAATGCAGATCGTTACTGCTAAGAGAGGAGCGAATGCAAATTGGCTCATCCCTGGAATCCGAAGCACGAATAAGCTAATTGCCACGTCGAGTACCAAAAGCGTGAAAATCAAGGCATCGAACAGTGCAAGTCCCATCCCATACAAACGCCCGGCTGAATGGCGGATATGAGAAATCGCAACGAAGCCGAGTATAGTGGTTCCGAAAACAGATGAAAAACCTAATAGTGAAAGGGGCAGCAATATAAGCATTAATCCTATCATAGGAACAGGAACACCAGGCACAGAAACAGAAACACCAGGGGCTTCAATAGAAACACCAGATTCAGAAACAGAAACACTAGGCGCTTCAATAGAAACACCAGGGGCTTTAACAGAAGCACCAGGCACAGAAACACCAGATTCAGAAACAGAAACTTCAGGCACTTCAACAGAAACACCAGGGGCTTTAACAGAAGCACCACGCACAGAAACACCAGATTCAGAAACAGAAACAGCAGGCACATCAATAGAAACAAAAGGCTCAGGAACAGAACCCGTGCTGGAAACTTTTTCAAAACGCACAAAGACAAAGGATAGTGCTACCGGGAAAAGCATAACAAGAAACAATGAGGCCCAGCATGCCCCGACGATAGCCGCCCTTGACAATCGCCTCTTAACAGGTGCGGGGGCTTTGGGGGGATATTGTACAGGCGCATTTGGTTCAGCAGAGATTACCTCAACGTCGGATTTAACTTCGCTGGCATGCTGGTAACGGCGTTCGGGCTCTTTTTCCAGAGAATGCAGTACCACTTTATCCAAGCGAACGTCAATCTGCACTTTTTGAGAAGGCGGTGCAAATCTGCCGAGAGGCAGCTCACCTGTCAGCATCTCGTAGAAGACGACGCCCAACGAGTAAATGTCCGCGCGGTGGTCCACTTGGCCGGGATGCTCGATTTGTTCGGGGGCCATATAATGCGGTGTACCCATCCTCTGGCCGGCTTTTGTTAGCGTATATACTGTCGCGGGCCTATCGAGGATTTTGGCAAGGCCGAAGTCGGCGATTTTCACGCGGCCTTTTTTATCCAAGAGGATATTTTCCGGCTTGATATCTCTATGTACGATGCCCTCTTCATGGGCGAACTGCAGAGCATCGCAGACCTGTGGCACAATCGCCAGAGCTTCGGTCGCCGAAAGTGTGCCGGACTGAATCACACGGCGCAAATCCGTTCCATCTATAAACTCCATGATGAAGTAGTAGAGTCCATCTTCTGTATGCCCAAAGTCATGAACCGAGACGATTCGTGGATGACTGAGCTTAGCCAGTGAACGAGCCTCACGTGTAAACCGCTCGGCAAATGCTTCTGTCCGGCCAACCTCGGGCGGCAGAATCTTCAGTGCCACAAGGCGGTCGAGCTGCTTTTGGCGGGCTTTGTACACTGCGCCCATACCGCCCTGGCCCAAAAGTTCGATGATATCAAGCTGTGGAAACTGCCTGGCTAATACGGACGGCTCAGGCGGTACGAAGCCACCCGGCGGTGTAGCGCTGGTAGGAACATCACTGGCGGGTTCAGAGGCGCCTGCTTTGTCAACTTTGGCGCCGGTTGGCAGTCCAAGCTTCATAAGACATTGCGGACAAGGCTCTTGCGGGGCACCAGCCGGTAATTCGGCCCCACACTGAGGACAATGATTTTCTTGTGTCATAATAACATCTCCTTTCACGATACCGGCCGTTTCTATCTATTACTTACGCAAACCGGCAGAAAGGTTACATGATATCAAACATTTTTTTCGGTGCACCCAAAAAGTTCAGCTTCCCAAGGCGGCGAAAAGATCACGGATTTCCTCATCAATCTGGTCATCAGAAGTAACGGTCTGGGCGATTTCATCCCGCAACAGCTCCCTATAGCGCCTTCGCAGACGGTGCACGGCAATCCTCACAGCACCTTCAGTCATATCTAATTCGTCAGCCGCATCGCGATATGGGGCCGAGCCTTTCTCCGCGGTGAGGTAAACCTTTAAAAAATCAAATAACTTCTGTTTATTCGTCCTGATTGCCTCGGCCTGCAAGCGAGCCATCGTTCGGTCCAGGACGGTAAGCGCCCAGGAGCGTTCGAAGAGCTTTTCGGGAGATAATTCATCACGCGGCTCAAGGGCATACTGGCTTTCGGCGTTCTCGAAATCAAGGGAAAGTGCTTTTCTGCCTCCGCCGCGTTTTTTCGCACGGGCACGGGCGCGCTCGTTGGAGAGAAAATGTTTCAGTGAGGCAAGGAGAAACGAACGGAATTTGCCGCGCTTGGGGTCGGCCAGACCAAGGCCGCCTTTGTCCAACAGGGCTGTGAAAAAGGCCTGGGTATAATCCTGGGCCTGGTGGCTGTCATTTCCATGGCGCCGCAGATATGCATAAAGCGGAAACCAGTATGTTTGGCACAGGGTCTCCAGGGCCTGCCTGTAACTGGCAGATTTTGGCCTGCCCGCCGCCATAACTACGCTCCAGTGCGTGGTCGCGAACCGACCAGCGCCAGGCAGATTAGCATTTGTTGGAGAATAATCCGTCATTTTTTAATCTTCTTTGTATAGTGTCTTTTAGACTGCCTATTATAACGATAAATCATTCACGCCAAAAAAGCAATCGCTTCGAAGCAGCGTTTTAATTACCGGCGGAATTATAACGATACGCGATGACACGGATTTTCTCAATAGTCACCAATCCTTCTGTGATCATCTTATCAAGCTCAGGCAGCAAGGCTTCGATTTTTTCAGGCTCATCGACGATTTCAATAATTATCGGCAGGTCTTCTGAAAGGCGAAGTATCTTAGCAGTGTGCATTCTGCTGTGAGCGCCGAATCCCATAAGGCCGCGTATTACAGTAGCCCCGGCCATTCCTTTTTGGCGGGCAAGATTTGCAATTACTTCATAAAGCGGTTTACCTTCGAATTTGTCCGCTTCTCCGATAAATATACGCAAAAGTTCCGCTTCTGACGGCAGTTTCATAAAAACCTCCATTTCTTATCAAATCAATTTCCCAACGGCCAAACCCGCCAGAACACATGTTAGGCCGATCACATTTTGAAACAGGATATTACCTGCCGCCCAGAGCCATTGTGATTCGTCGAGTAATTGACCGGTCTCAAAAACAAAAGAAGAAAAAGTGGTGAAAGCACCAAAGAATCCAACAAAAATTATCATTCGCATCTGCCCGGTGATTGAAAGTCTGTTTTCCACAAACGCCCACAACAGACCGAAGAACAGACAGCCAATAATATTAACGGCTGCCGTTCCCAATGGAAATGCAGTCGTTACATTTCTCTGAATTAATCCTGAAATCCAATAACGGGCGATTGTTCCGGCGGCCCCAGCAAGGCCTAAATATACAAACTTCTGCCACATATACACACTCCAGCATCAACTTACATAAAACATTTCATTTGAGAAAGATCAGGCGTGAAAGATTTTCGAGTAAGAAACAACTCCCATAGTCTGATCCACTGTAGGAGTTATCAGCTTTTTGGGCGGTTATACGGGGACCTCCATCCCCTTTAAATATACTTATGGGAACCTCTAAAAATTACAACAATTTAATATGTTGTCAAGTTCGAAAATTCCGTTACAATGTTCGTTGATATCCGAGCTATGGAAAATAAAATTTTTGACAATTTATTTCACCAGCGGTATATTTCAAGATGGTTTTGCAATTCATAAAAACTAATATAATTTCAGGCAGGGAGTAAAAAAGATGAAGAAGAGATTTTGTCTTATATATGTTCTGGCATTAACGACTGTTTATATGTCGGGCTGCAAGAAGAAAACTCCGAAAGAACCGGAAATCACGCCCGAAGTTAAGAAGGAGGCAATACCAATGAGCGCTAATGAAGAAGCTTTCGGCCAGACACCCGACGGCAGACAAGTTGTTTTGTACACATTGACTAATCCCAACGGCGTGAAAGCCAGGATTACGAACTACGGCGCCATTCTGGTTTCATTAGAGGTCCCGGACAGGACGGGTAGTTTGGCTGATATAACTCTCGGCTTCGATTCGCTTGATGGATATCTTAAAGGCCCCCCCTTTCACCCCTACTTCGGAGCGACTGTCGGGCGTTATGCCAATCGCATCGGCAAGGCCCAGTTCACGCTCGACGGAGTCTTGTATAAGTTAGCCGCCAACAATGACGAAAATCATTTGCACGGCGGTACCAAGGGATTTGACAAAGTGTTATGGAACACCGTGGAGTGCAAGGCCGAGAGCCAGAAAACATGGCTAAAGATGAGCTACATCAGTGAGGACGACGAAGAAGGATATCCCGGTAATATGGCGTGCACCGTCACCTATACCCTGACAGAAGATAATGAGCTGAAGATAAGCTACGAGGCCGAGACGGACAAAACCACCATATTAAACCTGACGAATCACAGCTACTTTAACCTTGCCGGGCAGGGAACAGGGGACATTCTCGACCATGAGCTTACGCTCAACGCCGACAAGTACACGCCGGTCGATGAAGGTTTGATACCTACCGGCGAAATCAAAAACGTTTCAGATTCCCCGATGGACTTTACTTCATCCATGTCTATTGGCTCTCGAATCAAGCAGGTTGAAGGGGGCTATGACCATAATTACGTACTCAACAGCGGCGGAGGTACACTTGCTTCGTGTGCAGAGGTTTATGAGCCAAGCAGCGGTCGAGTTATGACAATACATACCACCGAGCCGGGTGTTCAGTTCTATACCGGCAACTTTCTGGACGGTACCTTAACAGGCAAAAGCGGCAGGGTGTACCAACAGCATTACGGGTTCTGCCTGGAAACGCAGCACTTCCCGGATTCTCCCAATAAGCCCGATTTCCCTACAGTTGTTTTGCAGCCGGGTCAAAAGTACACTTCCGAAACCGTGTATAAATTCTCCGCACGTTAAGTACGGAGTCGGCGACAGGTGACAGCCGAGAGATACGCCGGTATCTCAGGTGAGATAGATTTTGTCGCCCGGATTGATTTGTGGTATCTGATTGAGCTTTTCTTCGATGTCCTCTTTAGAGAGCGCAAAGCCCGGGGCGATTTCAATTAGACAATCAATCGAACCATCCGGCTTTTTCGGAACGTTCAGGCCTGCCGATTCGAGCCAGGACGCAGCGCGGGCAACCATCATTTTTCTGGTGGTTTCAACGCTGTCAACACCC
>DAOUVA010000478.1 GCA_030667885.1 Phycisphaerae bacterium | reverse complement strand
TCGGATTAAGTATCCGGATGAAATGAAATTAATCAAAAACATGATTCTATGAGAAGTAAAAAAGAGCTGGCTACTCTCTCGATCTGCCAGCCATTTTAGCAAATGTGAAGGTGTGTGGTTAAAAGCCCTCTCGCAGCCGTACTACAGAAAACCATGAGCTGGTTTAGTTTACAAAGTTGATATTGCTCAAATTAAAAAGGGCCTATACCGAATCATTCAGTATAAGCCCCGAATTGATGCAAATCTGTAATGTCAACCACGTCCCCATATCATACTTCACAAGAAGCAATGGGGGCCGTCCAATTCTCAACTTAAGGTGCCGGCTCCGGTTCTGGCGGCCGATACAGATGTATATCGTCAAAGAACACTAAACCCAAACCACCGGGCTGCGAATCACTATTATCACCGAAGCCAATAATCATTTTGCTGACATCAGTCAGGACAACACCCTGATTACTCAAATCCGTCAGAGGAACATTCCATTCCGTCCAGGTATTTATCAGTGTTGCATCAGGATTGGCGTGGTACACCATCGCGGCCGCGCCGCTACCATCTCCCACAGTGATATACATCGGCTCAGCCTCATTACTGAGCATGCCGACGTCCTGGTCGGTCCACTGCGGATCAACACTGATGTCGGGGAAGCTGACATTTGAGAATTTGGCCTCACCGGTAAGGTCGGTGACATGGCTGGTCAATGCCAGGCCTACATAGATGGGCATGTCCATGCTGACTTGTGTCAAATCAAACCGTGACCAAGCAACGCCGTCCTCTGAATGAAACGCCCTGACCAGCCCACCTGCTGTACGTTCCAACTTGACCCACTGAGGTGCGGTAAGGCCCTCTTCGAAATACCTGTCTGTAATACCACCGGTGGTGCTGCGATACTGGAACCGAACCCCGTTTTCAGGGGTAATGAGCACTGCCACGTTACGCGAGTCCGCATCAAGCGTGTCACGAATCATCACGCCGGCCTTGGCAAAAGGATGTGTGTTATCCAAACTCTCGACTTTTGCAATAATCGCACTTGCGCCGGTGACCTGTTTGAAGGCGAAATGGAATTCATCAGCAGTGGCCCAGATGTCCTCACCCGAGGCGGTCATCGTATATGTACCGGCCGGCCCTTCAGTGAAGCCGCCGACATAGGGTGGATGGCCTCTGAACCACAGAGACAGTACTCCAACACCTTCTCTGGTCCAATCTTGTGCGGGAATAAACACACGTTCAGCTTCTGAATAATTTGCTGTACCCCTGTTGTCATAGTAAAACGGCATCGATTGCTTACCACCCTGGACAATCGTGGTCTCAACAATATTCTCTCCCTTAGTAAAATCTGCGTCATTACCTACAGTGGCACCGTTTGTATCGTCCTCCCATCCATCTAACCACGTACTGAATATCTCATCGGGCGAGAAATCGTTGTAGTCCTCAAAATTGTCCACGATAAAATGGTCGATTACCGTAAAGCTCCACGTGTTGCCTTTCCATGGACTATTCGGCTCGGTATCATTGAACTCATCGATCCGCCAGTAATAACTCTGGCCGAATTCGAGAAGGCCGGGGGGATCATAAGTAGTATCTTCCTGGTTTTGGCTGACCAATACGTCCTGCGGATTGGTTCTGCTGGCTTCGTTGACATCGTTGAAATTCTTGCCGAAGTACACATCGTGCGAAACCGCGAAATCTCCCGATCGCCAGCTAAGGCTTACCTCCATATCCTGATGCATGGCACCATTAGCTGGGATTGGTCCCAAGGCATTCGGAAATCCTTCACCGCCCTGCATCACAATCTGAATCTCGGTCTCCGTCAGCGCATAGTCATAAATGCGTACTTCATCGAGTGGCCCGTGGAAAGTTCTCCCCTCATCGGGGTGGCTAACTCCGATATAGACCGGGGCATCGACATCCGGACCTATTGAGAATGCTTTGGGACCCACTTCATCGACGCCGTTGACATAGACTGTGGCAGAGCTTCCGTCAAACGTAAAGGCCAGGTGAACCCATTCATTTTTAGGCATAATGGAGAAAGGGGTCGATCCGGAAGAGCTGTTGTAAGACGAGATATTGCCTTGATACGAAAGACCCAATCTATCAATTTCAGCGGGATTCGTAATGGCTCCCCACAATTCGATCTGGAACATCATAGTATCTGCGCCCCATCCGGCCGACTTGGTGAGAAAATGCATAAAGGTTCCCGTTCCATCCCAGAACGCCCAAAGAGTGATAGTGAATTGCCCCGTCCCATTTGTAGGGTCGAAGACTCCACAGTCAACACCTATGCACTTGTCCGGGTGGAATGCAAGAGCGCCACCAAAGCCTTCCGGGCCGATCACCCATTCCGGGTTTCCAAGCAACGTGCCATGGTGACCATTGCCAGAACTGTCATCGGCGGTGTCTCCTGAACCCTCATTAAACCTCCACCAGCCGACGAGGCCTGCCTGAGCTACACTCGTTAGAACCATTCCGAACGCCAAAACAAAAGAAACCAAACAAATCACTTTTTTAGACATAATAATCCTCCTTAAAAAAGTAAAATAACAATACTTTTGCTACTCTTAGAATTATTAATTTGTCACTTAGGGAACCGGTGCATACAGACGAATATCATCGAAGTACATCATACCTGAACCGCCGGCAACCAGATTATTTTTATTGCCAAGACCGAGAGTAATCGAAGTTACATTGGCGAGGTTCACGCCCTGGTCTGCAAAAGCCTGGAGATCGATATTCCATTCGTTCCACCCAGCCGCTTGTGCTGCAGCAGGATTATCATGATTGACCACGGCGCTTTTATTGAGAGCGACATACAAAGTCTCAGCAGCATTAGCCCCATCGCCTCTGAACCAAATTGTAAATGTGTTGACGCCGTTCACTGTCCAGTCACGATTGGAAGTCAACGTTAAAGTCGCCTCGGATTTCCCGACGGCGTTGTCATAGGCCATCGGCATCGACTGCAAACCGCCGTGGACGATTGTCTGCTCGGCAAACGGAGCGTTAGCATTACCAACGACAGAGCCGTTTAATGCAGGGTTGTCGAATCCGTCCGCCCAAGCCAGATATATCCTGTTACTCCCGGGTTCACCTTCATCAAGGTCGTTGTAGCTCTCCATATCGTCAATGATAAGGAAGTTGGCTGTGGTGAAGCTCCAGAGAGGACCAGTCCACGGGCTGTCGGCATTGACGTTATTAGCCTCATCGATTCGCCAGTAGTAGGTAGTATTCCACTCAAGCTGTCC
>DAOUVA010000370.1 GCA_030667885.1 Phycisphaerae bacterium | reverse complement strand
TTGAGTCAACGAACTCGCTTTTAGTTAATGCTACCACTGAGCAGCACACCCAGATAGGCAAGATAATCGCCTACGTGGACAGTGAGATGGAAGAGGAGGACATACCTTATAAGATTTATCCGCTGGAAAATCAATCGCCGGACCATTTGTTTTCGATACTGGAGCCTCTTGTTCAGCAGACCGTTCTGGACAAAGAGGGCAAGATTGAAAGCGTTATAAGAAAGCAGGAAGAGCAAATAACTATAGTTCCCGACCCGAACACTTTTTCATTGGTTGTCTATGCGAGCAAAAAGAACCAGGTATGGATAGGTGATCTGATAGAGAAATTAGACCAGAGAAGGCCTCAGGTCCTTATAGACGTAACCCTGGTCCAGATATCGAAGACCGACGCATTTAATTACGACCTTAATATAATCCAGAGTTTTCCGGATTTGGTCGCCACTTCCGGCCTGACCAGTGCTATTATGCCGGGTGTTGCAGAAGGCTCCAGCTTAGTTTCCAAACTTTTAAGCAGCGGCAGAGACCGATTTGTAGATTTTCAGTCCAACGGCGGCAAGGCGACCGGATTTTATGGTGACAGACACATTAATGCTTTGATAACTGCTATGGAGGAGAAGGATTACGGCCGGGTCCTGGCGAAACCCAAAATCCTTGTTAACGACAATGAACCCGGAACTATCAGTGCAACAGATACCACTTATGTTACCAAAACAACGGGAGCTCTTGTTGAGGGTTCAGTGGGTGTCGTGCAAACGGGTGTCGATTATCAGGGATACGATGCGGGCATCACTCTTGATATAGTCCCTCATATCAGCCGGGGCGACCTGCTTCGCCTTGATATTAGTTTGACCAGGTCCGATTTTGGGACTATCACCGGAGAAAGGCCGCCGGATACTACCAGCAACGACATTAATACGACTGTTACCGTCCCCGACGGCAGCACTATAATTTTAGGCGGTCTGATGAAACTTAACCAGAGTAAGGGTGGAACAAAAGTTCCGATACTCGGCGATATTCCGCTTATTGGCGGGTTGTTCAGGAGCACGAGCAACAGCGATTTACAAAGACATATGTATGTTTTTGTTAAGGCGGAGATTATAAGACCCGATGATAAAGGGTTTGTGGGTGGTGAATTGCAGCGTATATCGGACAGAAACAGGGAATCGTTCGAAGAACGTGAAATAGAATTTCAGGACTATCGTAACTGGCCCGGCGTAAAGCCCAGAAAGATGACTCCGTTGAAAGTACTTGAAGTACAATAGCGATGAAAAACCTACTTATACAAACTGCCAGGCGGACCGGTCTTGTTGACGCGGATCAGCTGGCCAAGTTTCTTGAAGAGAATACCGGTCCGGTTCGCCTTGATGAGGCCCTGCTGAACTGTCCGTACTTTACAGAAGATGTTATTTTGAAGCTGTTTGCGGAAACTTTAGGCTGGGAATTTATCCCGGAGATATCGGCCAAATCTGTTCCTCCGGAATTTGTGGAATCAGTTCCGGCGACGTATGCTCAGCACCATTTTCTTATCGGAATCAAACCTCAGGCCGATAACGGTGAGCTGACCGTCGTTTTATCCAAGCCGCTGGACGCAAATGCCCTGGATAACATTTCGAAGATGACGGGCCTGCCGGTGAAGGCGGCGGTATCGACCCGTGCGGCCATTACTTCGGTCATAGATATCGCCTACGAGCAGAGGACGACGGTCATCGAAGAGGTGGCCGAAGAGCTTGATTCGCAGAATCTCGACCAGCTCATGGATGAGGTTGCAGGTTCGGACGACTTGCTGGATGTTGTGAACCGGCCGCCTGTTATCAGGCTGGTTAACGACATTCTCTTTCGTGCTTTGCAGTTGAGAGCCAGTGACATTCACGTTCATCCTTATGAGTCAAAGATTCAGGTTCGCTATCGTATTGACGGTATTTTGTATGACTCTCTGAGCTTGAATAAAAATGTTCTGCCTTTGATTATTTCCCGTATAAAGGTTATGGCGGGAATGGACATTGCGGAGCGCCGTCTTCCGCAGGACGGAAGGTGCAGTGTTCGTCTCGGTCAGCGTGAAGTAGATTTGCGTATCAGCACCGTACCGACGAGCTACGGCGAGCGCAGTGTAATGCGACTGCTCGACAAGAGCACGGCCCTGTACGGATTGGACGAGCTGGGTCTTGGGGGGAGTGACCTGAAGAATTTTGATTCTTTGCTCAGCCGCTCTCACGGTGTGATTTTCGTAACCGGTCCGACCGGAAGCGGAAAAAGCACAACCCTCTACGCATGTCTTAACAGAATTAACTCGGCGGAGAAAAATGTTATAACCATAGAAGACCCGATAGAGTATCAGCTCTCAGGCATCAGTCAGATTCAGGTTGCCAATAAAAAAGGGATGACTTTTGCGACCTCACTGCGTCACGTACTTCGTCAGGACCCGGATGTGATAATGGTCGGCGAGGTTCGCGACATTGAGACGGCCCGTATGGCGATACAATCTTCTCTTACCGGCCATTTGGTCTTCAGCACATTACACACGAACGACTCGGCGGGCGCGGTGAGCCGGCTTTTGGATTTAGGGGTGGAGCCGTATCTTGTAAGCTCATCGCTGATTGCTATAATAGCTCAGCGATTAGTACGAAAGGTCTGCCAGAACTGCAAAAAAGTTTCGGAGCCTTCACAGCATGAATTTAGAGAGCTTGGGCTCGGATCCGACGCGGTCGCAAACGGCACGGAATTTTTTGTTGGTGAAGGCTGTGAAAAATGTTTTCAGACCGGTTATCGCGGCCGGACCGGTATCTATGAAATGATGTTAATTAACGAAGAGGTCAGGAACCTGATATACAAGCGGGAAAGCGCCGGGACAATAAAGAAGTTTGCTCTTGACTCTGGTTTGCAGACACTCCGAATGGACGGAGCGAGGAAGGTTCTGGCAGGAGTAACGACTATCTCTGAAGTTTTGAGAGTAACACAAGCCGACGTAATTTAACGTTTTTCATATTTTCTCGAAAAACATCGATAATATAAACGATATTCAATAGTAAACAATAAATTAAAAGATGCCCAGATACCATTATACAGCGATAGCAACAAGCGGTAAAAAAGTCAAAGGCTCGATAACCGCAGAAAGCCCTTATGCCGCACGAAAGCAGCTCAGGGTGCGCAGTATTCACCCTTCTTCAATTAATCAGGTCAGCTCCAGGTCTGAAAGTAAAGCGGCATTGTTTTCAATTTTCGCCAAGAGCAGCAAGACGCAGATAATCGACTTTACCAAGCAAATGGCCACGCTGCTTAATTCAGGGATTAAACTGACCGAGGCCCTTTCGGTGATGACACTACAGGTGTCGGATGTGCGGTTTAAGAACGCAATTGTCGATATTCGCGACCGTGTTGTTACGGGTGAGTCATTTACAGATGCCCTGAATGATTACAGCGATTTTTTTGATGTCATATATGTAAGTATGGTTCGTGTGGGCGAGGTTACCGGCTCATTAGGGCTGAGCCTTGCGACTATTTCGGGCTTTATGGAAAAACGCCGGCGGGTCGAGTCGAAGGTTATGACGGCAATGGTATATCCGATAGTTTTGATTGTGTTTTGCCTCGCTGCGATTATTGTTCTGACGACCACGGTCATCCCTAAGATAGGTGAGCAGATTGCCAGGTCCGGTCAGGAGCTGCCCGGGATTACCAAGCTGTTAATGGGAGTCGGTTATGTATTGACCAGTTGGTGGGTGTTGGTAGTTATAGGGGCAATTGTCGGTATTGTATGGGGTCTTAGGCGTTTTATGAAAACCAGCCGGGGCGCCTATATGCGTGACAAGTTTCTGTTGTCTTTGCCGTTGTTCGGTCCTCTCATAAAACAGCGTGTTGTCGCGCGTTTTGCCTCAACGCTCTCGACGCTTTTAGGCTCAGGACTTGCGATGGCCGAGTCTCTTCGGGTTGTGGCCGAGGTTACGGGCAACAGCCTTATGAAGAAAGCCATTAAACAGGCCCGTGAACGGATTCTCGCCGGTGCCGATATTGCGACGCCGCTTCGGGACAGCGGAGTTATCGACCCTGCAATTGCTCATATGGTAGCCGTAGGCGAAAAAAGCGGCGAGCTGGAAATAATGCTTAAAAATATCAGTGACAATCTCGAGGCATCTACCGATGTAGTTATTGAAAGACTGGGTGCTGCGGTTGAACCGGTTATTATAATTATTATGGCGGCAATAGTAGGCTTAATCGCTTATGCTACGATTTTGCCGATTTTGGAAGTTTCAGCAGGTAAATTGTAACGAAATCTTTCGGAGATCAAAATGACAAGGAAAGAAAGAAAAAGACACGTCAGATACGGTTTTACGATGGTTGAGCTTATGGCGATGCTGATTATCATTGGCCTTCTTGCTACTTTAGTAGTTACGAAGGTGGCGAGTAAGATAGACCAGGCCCGTATTACAACCACTAAAGCTAATCTCAAGTCCCTTGCGGCAGCGGTCAATCAGTTCAAGATGCAGTCGGGCCGATTCCCGGCCGAAGATGAGGGGCTTATGGCTCTTATCGAGCAGCCCCCTGACGTTGAAATCTGGGAGCCGGGTGGTTATCTTGAGACTACGGAACTGCCTTTGGATGGCTGGAACAACGATTTTATCTACGAGCTATATCCGGAGAGCGGCAAGCAGTTTGCAATCAGGAGTATGGGTCCCGATGGTGAAGAGGGCACTGAGGATGACTTGCTCAGCACAGATGCATTCTAAGATAGCGGATAGAAAAAAGAAACTATACGCCAAACGCTATACGCTGAACACTGATTCAGGATTCACATTGACCGAATTGATGGTGGCGATTGTGGTGATTGCGTTGATGGCGTTTATGGTGCAAATACATCTTTTCGGAATGCTCAGGAAAAGTACATTCAGGGCACAGGTTCACGAGCTTGTTTCGACGATGCAGATGGCTGCCAGTGCCGCCGGCGAGAGCGACAGAAGATATGAAGTTATTATCGATATACCGGCGCAGGGATATATGCTTCGTGAGATTACGAACCCGGACCT
>DAOUVA010000076.1 GCA_030667885.1 Phycisphaerae bacterium | reverse complement strand
GGGATATAGCCGAGTTGTGCGAAGACAAAGCCGCCGATAGTTTCGTAATCTTCGTCTTCGGGCAGATCCAGTTCGCACTGGTCGTTGATGTCGTCGATGTATGTTCTGGCGTCGGCTTCGATTGTGTTGTCGTCAATATTCTTTATCGGCTCGGTTGGGGTCTCTTCGTATTCGTCGGTTATTTCGCCGACAAGCTCTTCGAGGATGTCCTCGATGGTAACGATGCCAGCCGTTCCACCGTATTCGTCGAGGACGACGGCTATATGCAGCTTCTGATTTTGAAATTCGTGGAGCAGCGCCCGCAGCGGTTTGCTTTCGGGGACAAAATAGGCATCTCTCATTTTGTCCCGCAATTTGAATTCTGAGCCGGTTTTTCCTATCTCGGCCAGCAGGTCTTTGGCATAAACAAGGCCAATGATATTGTCTATATTTTTCTCATACACCGGGATTCTCGTATGGCCTGCGGAGGTGATGGTATCCAGTACTTTTTTCAGGTCGGAGTTGACTTCGGCGGCAACGATATCGGTGCGGGGCGTCATAATCTCGTCGGCGGTGCTGTTGGAGAGTTCCAGGACGTTTTCAATCATCTCCTGCTCTTCTTCGTCGAGGACACCATCGGTCCTGTGCTGCTCGAGGCCGGTAATAAATTCCTCCTGCTTTTCTTCGTGTTCTTCTTCGGGTGTTGTTTCAGGTACTCCGGCCAGGCGGCGTACGAAACCTTCGTATAATCTAAAGGTAAATAGGACAGGGGCGGCGGCGGCGGCAAAAAACTTCAGGAGTGTGAAGGTTCGGCTGAGGATTTTTTCACCGGCGTATTTGGCCCATGCTCGGGGAATAGCCAGAGAGAATACTGAAAAAACCACCATTGCGATAACAAACGTAAGCAAATAGCTGGTTATGGGAGCGTGGGCCCCGAGTGCCGGTGGTTGCGGAGAGATGAAAATCGAAACCAACAGAAGTAATATACATACGTTGAGGATTAGGCGGTAGAAAAAGCACGTCAAAATCAGCTCTTCGGACATTTCCGCCAACTGTTCGGCGAGCTGTTCCGGATGTTTCTTTTTGTTCAGCGCCCTGAACGCGTCCTGCAATTTGGCGTGCGAGAATATGCGCAGTGCGAAGGCGTTTATGGAGAAGAACAAAGTTCCGCCCGCGAGAAAACAAATGAATAATACAGCCCAGCCGGTGTAGCCCACTTCTTTGTGTCCCTTTCAATTAATTACATTTTGCAAATCATAAAGGAATAACATACGTACCCTTATGGTTTTGTGCTCTCAGAGCCTATCCGAAAATCGGTCTCATAACGCCCAGGTTATTCGGATAAACTCTTATTATATACCAAACCGTACCCAAGTTGTTGTAAAATATTATCTTCCATATCGTGCATTATGCGGGCCTTGCTGTCTGTGGAGTCGTCGTAACCGAGGTTGTGCAGCAGGGCGTGTGTTATGTATAGTGCCAGCTCGGCCTCGCTCGAATGGCCTCGCTGGTTCGCTTGCCTGACGGCCATTTCGCCGTTTACAATCAACTCGAACAGTTTGGGCGACTGCGGCTCCTGGGTGTCCGACAGGTCGAAACTCAGACAGTCGGTATTCGATTTGCGATTGAGAAACCGGCTGTTTAATTTTCGGATTTCGGCGTCATCGACTATTGCAATACTAACCGTTGCTTTCGAAACAGCACAGCGATTGCAGACGGCCTGGACCAATTTTTTGACTTTGGATGGAGGGGCATCTATGCCGGCGAAATTATTAGCGATTTGAACGACTATTTCCTGGTCTTTTTTAGGGGAGGTCATGATTGTTAATTGCTTTGTTATTTTGGCAGCCTGACACGAGACTGCACCTCTGCCGGCTCATCCGGCGGTTTTGGATATGCGATTCGACCGTGATGATGCGCGGCGAGAGTTTTTGAAATACTTGCCTCTATCTTGCTTAATTCCCTAAGCGACAGGTCACATTCGTCGAACTGGCCGTCCTGCAGGCGTCTCATAGACATGGTGTGCACTACCGCCTCGACCTTTGTGGGTGTCACTTCGGGGAGGCTCCTTACGGCGCCCTCTACGGTATCGGAGAGCATTACGATAGCGGCTTCTTTGGAGCGTGGTTTTGGGCCGGGATACCTGAATTCACTCTCGGAAGGCTCGTCGCTTGCTTTTCCTTTCGAATTTTTAGTCGTTAATTTTTTTGCCTCGTGGTAAAAGTGTTCGATTAAAGTAGTGCCGTGGTGTGTTTCGATAAATTGTCTGAGCACGTTGGGCAGGTTGTATTCTCTGGCCATTTCTATTCCGTCTTTAACGTGGCCGACGATGATCAGTTGGCTCATTGTAGGCGAAAGTTCTTTATGACGACTGGCAGAGCCGAATTCATTTTCAATAAAATAGGTAGCCTTATTGATTTTTCCGATGTCATGGTAGTATGCGCCGACCCTGCACAAAAGCCCGTTGCAATTGATAGCCTCTGCGGCGGCCTCGGCGATGGAACCTATCAGGAGACTGTGGCTGAAGGTGCCTGGCGCTTCCATGGCAAGTTTTTTCAGCAAGGGCACGTTCGCATCACTATAGTCCAGGAGAGTCATACTTGTCGCAATATGGAAGACTTTTTCGATGAGGGGCAGCAGGCTCTGTATGAGCAGACCGACAAGGAAAGTAGCACCGGCGTGATAGCCAGCATTGCTGAAGACCTGGGACAGTTCGACGAGAGTCAATTTTTGGGGCAACAAGTCCAGACATGCCAGGGAACCCGCGGTTAGAAATACAATTGCCGCCGACAGAGCGCTGACCTGGAGCAGCTTCATTCTTGTGCGGATTTCCCTCAAAGAAAAACAGCACGTAACAGCACCGGCAATCATCGTTAAAAACAGGTTGATACCCGTCAGTTGATATTGTTCAAATGTTCCAGTGGCAAAACAGCCAAGCAGGCAGTAGAACATAATCATGCCTATTGCAAAGCGCTGGTTATATGCGATTGTCAGTATAATGGCGGCTGTTACTGCGCTGCCAGTGGCACCGGATGTATTATTGAACAACAAAGCGACAAGCTTGGTAGTTATCAGCAGCATGGTATATAAACCAACAATCGCCAGCGCTCTGGCGTGGTTTATTATTATTCGCTTTTGGTAGTGGTGAATATAGAAGGCGATGGCAAGACAGATTAGTAATACAATTATCGTAGTAAATATCAGGCTTTGGTAATGTACCTGCTGTATCAACTCAAAAGTTAAAATTGGAATGCAGAGCAGCACGAAAAGCAGCCAGAGCAGAATGGAGATTAAAGAATCGGTGTTGAGCAGCCGGCTTATTCGTGTAAAACGGTCGTCAAATATATTTTTGCGGACCTGAGTGCGACGAGGACTTATTTTTTTCCAAAACGGCATCTGTTTATCCCATACAAAACGAAGTAATAGCTAATCTTTTTTCGCCTTCTTCTTGTAAGCCTGCACAATATTCTGTACCAGTCGATGTCTGACTATATCTTTCTGGTTTAGCTCGACGCATCCTATTCCTTTGATTCGTTTCAATATTTCAATCGCTTCGATCATTCCACTTTTCTGGCCCCTTTCGAGGTCAATCTGTGTTATATCACCAGTTATTATCATTTTGGAGCCATGTCCGAGTCTTGTCAAGACCATAAGCATCTGCATTGCCGAAGTGTTTTGTGCCTCGTCGCAGATAATGGCGGCTTCGTTTAACGTTCTGCCTCGCATAAAGGCGAGTGGAATTATCTCGATGATATCCAACTCAACAAATTTTTTCATCTGGGTAAAATCCATCATATCTTCGAGAGCGTCAAACAAAGGTCGGAGATACGGATTGACCTTTGCCTGTATATCCCCTGGGAGAAAACCGAGTTTCTCTCCAGCTTCGACGGCCGGGCGTGCCAGGACAATCCTCCTGATTTGCTTTTTCTTTAGCATTGATACGGCAATTGCGACAGCGAGATAAGTCTTTCCGGTTCCGGCCGGTCCCGTGCAAAAAGTAAGGTCGTTTGTCAGCATTGTTTTGAGGTACTTCGCCTGTCCTTTTGTGGACGGTTTAATAACCTTTTTATGAGCATAGACGGTTATCGCTTCGCTGTTTTGGGGAATTGCAGTTGATTCGCTTTGTTGTATAAAAGTAGTTACGTTTGCGGTGGTCAGGGAGTGGCTTTTGAGAAGTTGCTTTTGCATCTTGTCGATGACCTCAACGGCCTTATCTACATCTTTCTCTTTGCCGGTGATAATTAAGTTACCCTGCCGTGCGGTAATGTGCACCCCCAGCGAATCGCGCAGAAGCCGAAGGTAACTGTCGGCAGGACCGAACAATTCAAGCTGCTTATCGGTTGAATCTAATTGTATTTTAACTTCCACAGCTCTTCTCAATCAAAAGCTCAATATAAAGAACAAATAGCCAAACGGCGCCGCCACGAGAGGCGAATCGATAATATCCAATATACCTCCGAAGCCCGGCACTTTGTTGGCGGAATCCTTTTGCTCAGCGTCCCGTTTAATCATAGATTCGACCAAATCTCCAATCTGCCCTATAAATGCAAGGCAAACACCAAAGATTATCGCAAACCACCAGGACATTATATCACAACTTAGGGCAAAACCAATAGCAACAATAATTGCAAATGCAACCGCGCCGCCCATTCCTTCCCAGGTTTTTCCCGGGCTTATTTTAGGAGAGAATTTGTGTTTGCCGAACATTTTTCCAATCGTGTAAGCCCCTATATCAGCGAATTTTACGACAAAAATGAACATCAGCAAGTGCCAGAGTCCAAATTCGAGGCGCATTGTGACACAGAATCCGCTTAAAAGTCCTAAATAGACAATTGAAAAATAACTTGCACCGCAGTTAGCCAGTACTCCCGAGATGCTATGGAATATATACTGATATAAAAGCAAAGCAAACAGGACGAATGCCGAGAGGAAGACCAGATAAGTTTCCGGTCGAACTGGTATAAACTGGAGCAAATAGCCGTTGGTTGCGAATAAAATGGAGGAAATGATTGAAACAGGAACAAAAACCTTCAGATTTTTGGCCGCTGCAAGTTTGGATAATTCAAGCTGAGCGGGGATTGCAAGCAGGGCAATGAGGAGGCAAAACACAGTACCCTGTATTGGTTTATCATCTGCCCGGCCAGCTGTTAAAGAGCCGTCCATCCATCCGTCGAAAATGACAACGGCTATAAAAAGCAGTGACATCAAAATTCCAAAAAACAACCTGTGTTTGAGCATATATTCTTATTTCCTGCCTGTGTGTCGATACCCTAAAGGGTAAATTCGCTCTGACGTCGGCTCATCGGCTTATTTGATAGTTCCGAAACTCCGGTTTCGTTGAGCATAGGCCAGTATTGCTTCTTCCAAAGATGTTTTTTTGAAATCCGGCCAAAAGGTTTTTGTAACGTAGAATTCACTATATGAAATTTGCCAGAGCAGAAAGTTGCTGATTCTCATTTCATTTGCAGTCCGTATCAGCAGGTCCGGCTCGGCAAGTCCGGCGGTATATAGATGTTGGTTTATACATTGCTCGTCGATATCATCCAAACTTAGATCGCCGCTTTGATATTCTTTGGCGATTTGCCGGGTGGCATCGACGATTTCCGCTCTGCCCCCGTAGTTCAGCGCCAAGGCAAGTATCATGCCGGTATGACCGCTGGTCAGTTCCATTGTCGTATCAATCTCGTCTAATACCGAATCCGGCACTCCGTCCCTTCGGCCGAGATGAACAAGTTTTACGTTATTCCTCTTTAGCATATCGCGAATCCCGACAAGGTATTGAGTGTAGAGGTGCATAAGGGCATTGATTTCGTATTGTGGTCTTTTCCAATTCTCTATGCTGAAGGAATATAAAGTCAGAGTTTCGATACCAAAATCGACACATCTCAGCGCTATTGTCTCGACTGTTTTGCCTCCTTCGCTATGTCCCTCAACCCTCGGAAGACCTTGCTTCTGCGCCCATCGTCCGTTGCCGTCCATAATGATGGCAATATGCCGGGGCATCTGCTCGGGTTTCACGCCAAGCCGCTCGGCGGTTTCTTTACGTTTCTCTTCAAAACTTTTCATTAATTTAATACTACGAGTAAGGATTCAGGGTTTCTGAATTTTGCGTTTTTTTAAGTTTCTGTTACCTGAATATTGTCTGGCTTCGTTTCGGCCCTACGCCAATGGCTGTAATTGGCGTTCTTATCAGTTCTTCGATTTGGCAGACATAGCTTTGGGCGTTCGTGGGCAAATCGTGAAAATCATTTACTTTGGACAAATCCTCATCCCAGCCCGGGGCGGTTTCATAGACGGGAATTGCCTGTAAAAGCTTTTCCGTATTCGCGGGGAAGAACGTCTTTTCCTGGCCGTTGATTTTGTATGCCCTGCAAATCTTCAATTCTTTCAGCCCTGCCAGCGTATCCAGGTGCATCATTGCTATCGAATCGATAGCTCCGATGGTTGCCGCGTATGAAACAGCTACGGCATCAAACCAACCGCATCGACGGGGGCGTCCTGTTGTCGTACCGTATTCGTGACCTTTGTCACGGATATACTGGCCCGTCTCGTTTTCCTGTTCTGTGGGGAAGGGGCCGGCACCGACCCTTGTCGAGTATGCTTTGACAACGCCGGTAAATTTATCAACAAGTCTGGACGGCACGCCGCTGCCGGCAGGCATGCCGAGTGAGCTTGAGTTCGAACTGGTCACAAATGGAAAAGTGCCGTGGTCCAAATCCAGTAGTGAACCCTGAGCCCCTTCGAAAAGAATGGATTTTCCATTGGTAATTGCTTTGTGCAGATATTCGGTCGTATCTGCTATAAATGGCAGGAGCCTGTCGGCGTAAGATTTACACTTTTCAAAGATTTCATCGGCCTTCATCGGCTCGGCTCCGTAAACCGCTCCAAAAACTTTGTTTTTATATTCCACAATATTTTGAAGCCTTGCCTTAAGCTTGTCAAGGTCTCTCAAGTCGGCCATACGCACCGCATAGCTTCTGCCGACTTTATCGGCATAACACGGGCCGATCCCTCGAATTGTTGTGCCGAGTTTGCTTTTGCCGAGAGATTCTTCACGCAACTGGTCCTCTTTTTTGTGATAATCCAGCACAACGTGAACATTTTCACTGATTAAAAGCCGGTTATCCAGGGAGATATTTTTACCTGCAAGCTGCTCGATTCCATTTATCAGTACCTCCGGGTCAGCGACTACTCCGTTTGCGATTACACAAATGGTATCCGGTCTGATTGAACCGCTGGGCAGCAGGTGCAAGGCAAATTTTTCGTCGCCGACGACAACCGTATGGCCTGCGTTGGCACCGCCACTGTATCTGACAACAATATCGCACTGTTCGGCAATGATATCGACAACTTTGCCTTTGCCTTCGTCACCCCACTGTAATCCCACAACACAATGATTCATTTGTATTCGTTCCTTTTAAATTGCTGCTGATTGATAAATACACAACGCACAAAATCATGTATTCTTGTCGTCAACTGATTTTTGCCACCACATGCTCCAGAACAGCCGACAAATTATCATACTTTCTGTCACTGAGCCTGAGCCTGACTTCACCGCCCCCTTTGTTTTTATATGTAATAACAAAAAAGCCTTTCTTCTCAAAGTATGTTTTATTTATTTGTTGTATTGAATCGTAAGAAATTCTTTTTTTATCACTGATTATAAGTTCATTTTCATCGGCCAAGAGCTTCTTGTTCTTGCGGGCCCAGAACCAGACTGTTACAACAGCAGCAAGAGCGACAAATACAAAAGGTGATTTCTGATTGAACACCATATCAAAATCCGGTTTGCCATCTTTGACATGTTCTTCATAGAAGGTGTGGCGAAGTGACCACTCGTATTTGCTCAAATAGCCGTCGTAAGCAAAAATAATTGCCATTGCAAGGAAAATACCAATGCCGATTATAAAGTTGTTTGTGCTGTGTTTACTATATGGTGCTTCGATAGCCATCAAAGGTCCCTTTGTGGAATCTATGTTAACCGTTTATGTGCTATCACCTCGATTAAAGGCTGAACAAAATTCGGCACTATTTGTTCGGCCATCATCTCTTCAGCCAATCGGCATTGATGGGCAAAAGATTTTACTGCATCGAACTTTTCATCCGTTGTCGGATACCTGCGGACGGTAAAAGACAAGCTTATCGCCTCATCCGCAAACCGCCCTTTTTTCTTTGGCTCATAGACGCTTGTTTTTGAGTCTATGCTGATTCGTCCCTGAATACGGTCATCCTCTGACAATGCTACTATCAGCGACGGTGAAAAGCCGATGGGTCTTGCCCCGGGCAAATCCAGAAGGCTGCTAAAAGCGCTCTGGGAGAGGAGTGCCTCTGCGATAACCTCATCATGGCTGCCTGCGAAATCAAAATCCATAGCGAAAGTAACATCCAAAGAATCGATATCGAGATGATTTACTCCAAGCATATACGGAACAAGCTCGAGCACTAATCTGTCCTGGTTGTAAGCCGTTTCAAAATCAGAGGGATTGACCATTCCTGAGCCGATACGGTCTATTTCAAGACTGATCCATCGGTATTGTCCTGAGTTGCGGTCTTCCTCAAGATAATACTCGTTACTCTCTCGCCGATAGAACCGGCCCATAGACGGGTACTGTTTGTTTATCCGTTCGAAAAAAGACAGTATTGTATCTCGCTCTGTAGGGAGTTCCAACTCGGTATTGATATACATGTCGAGGTAAAAATCATCACAAAGCGAACTATAACTATTCGGTGTCATCATAAAAAAACACTCCGGAGCAGGCCTCGGGAGCACACCCCCTTGACCTTATTAAAAAGTCCAAATATCAAAACGTTAATTATATAATTACGTTACAAGTTCCTTTTTAGTTTTCACTTAAAAAAAACACTTTAACCAAATTGTGATTATCGCACAAACTCGGGCTTATCTCAAGAGATAAACTAACACAAAACAGGCAAGAATATAGCAATAGAAAGCAAAATATTTTAGATTAGCGGTTCTGGAGGTTTTTATCAGCAGTTTCAGGGCCAAAATTCCAGTTAGGGCGGCAGCGGCAGTGCCGACTAAAACCGGCCCGATTGGCAGGCCCCCCGAGCTGATTTGAGCAAAATCCTTGATTAAATGCACGGCGGTAGCTCCCAGAATAGCTGGTATCGCTATCAGAAAGCTGAATTCCACCGCCCATCGGCGTCGAAGTCCTATGAGGATGGCCGCACAGATAGTTGCCCCGCTGCGTGATATTCCGGGCATAATCGCAGCGGCCTGAGCTATGCCGACCACTATTGCCGCCCAAATACCGAATTGCCGCAGACCAAGCCGGGTCTTTTTTCGTAAATCTGTAATCAGCAGCAGGGTTCCCGTAATAAACCACATCGATGCAACTGTAACTAAGCTGCCGCGGGCGGCGGTGAAATATTTTTCGCCCAGCAAGCCGAAAACCCCCGTTACGAAGGTAGCAATAATTGCCAGCACGAGTATATGGACGCCCGGGCTTTTTTGATAAATCTCTACGGGATTTTCCCCGTATTTACCACAGACGAAGAGGTTCCTGGCAAGAGCGGCGATGGATTTTCGAAAGACAATAAAAATGGCGGCGACGGTTCCCACGTGAACAGCCAAATCGAACAGAAGCATCTCAGGCGTTTCCGGATCAAAATCAAAGAGGTTTTCGAACAAAACCAGATGGCCGGACGATGATACCGGCAGAAATTCAGTTATACCCTGAACGATACCTAAAACGGCGGCGTGCAGAACATTGAGAGATGAATCCTCGGGATTGAAAATTCCGCTTATGTAATTTACCAGGCCGATTTCGTGGCAGAAAAATAATACGATGCCGGCATAGATCCCTGCGAGCAGGTCGTCTGCGAGAATTCCCCAGCCTTTGGGAAGCTTCTCGAGTTTATGTATCGGCCAGGGCTTGGCGATATCGAATAATCTGAACAGCAAAAAGCCGAGCACTGCCGTGATACAGATTTGCCCGGTCGATAATGTATTCAGGCTTAAAAACATGACGGCCAAAAAGGTGACCGCCTGACCGGCCAGTTCGTCGGCAACAACTTCGCCGGGGTCGTTGTTACCCGTTGCTGCAATTGCGGCAGGGGCGAATTTTACGCAAACAACAGAGCCGGCCAAAACCAGGGCCGCCATTACAATTGATATAGAGAGTTCGGGCAAGTGAAGCTGGCACATCAGGCCGAAAATAACCATCACCGGCAGCGAGCCCCACGTACCCGGAGCGACCGGCAGACGGCCAAGACCGAAACATGATGTAAGCATTCTTTTCATAAGACGAAAAGGGTAACGAAAAGACGGAAATTAGTCAAAGACTATTAAGGCAACTCCCATTTCTATATTCGGTTTTTCGGCGAGTCTTTTGTAAAGAAGCGGCTTTTGACTAAAATGGCGTTTGACAAACCAGACCTAAAGTGGATACTATTTATTTCTTATAAATCTACAAGAGGAATATGATGAGGTCAGTGTGAGTAAAGAATTTAAGCATAATGTTATCGCAATCGTTTATGATTTTGATGGAACGCTGACTCCCCAGCCGATGCAGGAATATACCGTTTTGCCGGAAATCGGCATCAGGGACGGAAAGAAGTTCTGGGAGCAGGTAAACAAGGAGTCTGCTCGGACAAATGGGGAAGCAATCGTAACCTATATGCGTTTGATGCTGAAAGAATCCAAATCCAGAGATTTCCCCGTCACTGCTGCGAAGCTGAGAGAATTGGCGAAAAATATCAATTATTTCCCGGGTGTTGAAACTTATTTTAAGCGGATAAATGACTATATTGCCAAGCAATTTGGCCGGGGCGTAGAAGTCAGGCATTACGTAATTTCAGCGGGCTTAAAGGAGATAATCTCAGGGACGAGTATAGCCGGGTATTTTTATAAAGTATTTGCTTCAGAATATTATTACAACGAGTATGGAGCGGCAACTTTCCCGAATGTAGTAGTGAATGACACCGTAAAAACTCAGTTCATTTTCAGAATTAATAAAGGGAAAGAGAATTTGAATGATAATATTAATCTTCATATGCCTATGCATCTGCGGCCCATACCTTTTCAGAATATCCTGTATATCGGAGATGGGCTGACAGATGTTCCATGTATGACGGTAATCAGGAAAAATGGCGGGTCTGCTATCGCCGTTTATAAGCCTTACAGCTCTCAGGGTAAGCAGATATGCAAGCAGTTATTGCAAGCCGAAAGAGTCAATTTTATTGCTCAGGCAGATTATAAAGGTGGAACTGAGCTGGATCGTTTGATAAAATTATTGTTAGGGGTTATTGTCGAAGGGATTCGATATGAGAGAGAATCCTTTAAGCAAACAAGGAAGTATGGCTTATAAGGAGAAGCACAGCAATGAGGTATCGACCACCTACACAGCTTCATGCGAGCTTATATATGAGGGATAAAAAAGG
>DAOUVA010000310.1 GCA_030667885.1 Phycisphaerae bacterium | reverse complement strand
CTGCATTATGTGGTGGCCGGGCAAAATCAAGCCCGCTGTTGTGAACGACATGGGTTCGACTATGGATATATATACGACGATCCTGACATTGGCCGAGGCAAAGGTCCCGACCGACCGTGTGGTCGATGGTCTGGACCTGTCGCCTGCTCTGTTCGAGACCGGACCCAGTCCTCGGAAAAATATGTTCTATTATCGAGGCGCAAAATTGTACGCGGCGCGCAAAGGTTCTTATAAGGCGCATTTTATAACGAAGCCGGCTTATGGTAAGGGTAAAGAAGAGTATCACGATCCCCCGTTGCTTTATAATCTCGAACATGATCCATCTGAAAAATATGACATATCCAAAGATAATCCGGATGTGATAATTGAAATCCGCAAAGAGGTTGCCCTGCATCTTGCAATGTTGAAGCTCGGCGAAGACCAGCTTGCAAAGCGCATAGAGAAGAAGTAACTAAAAGGAAAAAGTATTTATGAACCGACGGGATTTTCTTAAGACATTGGGCTGTGGAGCGGCGGCACTGGCAATGCAGGGGTGCAATGGTGCTTCCGGTTTTTCTTCCGGCAAAAGCGCAAAACCCAATATCATTTTGATTATGGCCGACGACATCGGCTATGAGTGTTTCGGCTGTTACGGCAGCGCATCGTATAAGACGCCTGTTCTCGACGGCATGGCCGAAAGAGGTATGCGGTTCGAACACTGCTATTCGCAGCCACTCTGTACGCCGTCACGAGTTAAGATTATGACCGGCCAGTATAACTTCCGCAACTACACAAATTTTGGCGTTCTCGACCCGAAGCAGAAGACCTTCGGGCATTTGCTGCAGGGGTGTGGTTACGCCACCTGTGTAGTGGGTAAGTGGCAGTTGTACGGCAGTGTTAATCAAAGCGCCGCGGTTCGCGGCGCAGGCAGCCTGCCGGAACAGGCCGGCTTCGACGAACATTGTCTCTGGCAGGTAAAGGAAAGAGGCTCGCGATACAAAGACCCTGTCGTCGTGCAAAACGGCAAAAACCTTGAGGGTCTCGAAGGCCGGTACGGCCCCGACGTATTCACCGACTATGCAATTGATTTTATCGAACGCCATAAAGCGAAATCCTTCTTTCTGTACTTCCCGATGGCGATTGTTCACAATCCGTTTGTCCCAACGCCGGACAGCGAAGACTGGGACAACAAGAAACATAAGAACGACAATAAATATTTCGCCGATATGGTTACCTATATGGACAAAATCGTCGGCCGTATCGTCACCAGGGTGGACGGGCTTGGCCTGAGCGAAAATACTCTCGTACTATTCGTCGGTGACAATGGTACAAACAAGAACATTAAATCGAAAATGTCAAACGGGCAGGTTATCAAGGGGGATAAGGGCAATACTACAGATGCAGGCATGCGTGTTCCTCTTATAGCAAGTTGGATGGGCGCAGTACCCGCTGGGAAAGTGTGCGGCGACCTTGTTGATTTCAGTGATTTTGTTCCGACCTTCGCGGAGATGACCGGCGCTTCACCTCCTGATGGTATGATACTCGACGGCCAAAGTTTCCTGCCTCAGCTTCGGGGTAAAAAAGGCAAACCGAGGAAATGGATTTTCTGTCACTACGATCCCAAATGGCTTGGCAGGAAAGAGGCCGTGCGATTCATCCGTGACAAGCGATGGAAACTCTATGATAATGGCAATCTGTTTGATGTGCCCGCTGATACGCTCGAAAAGAATCCGAATCCTGCCGGCCCGGAAGCTGCCTCGGCAAGAAAACGGCTTCAGGCCGTTTTGGATTCTATACAATAAAACTATAAGTTGACGGGGAACTAAAGATGAATGAACAATACAAACGTCGTGACTTTTTGAAGGTAATGGGTCTTGGGGCGGCCTCGCTTGTGATGGACGGTTACAGTGGAGCTTCCAGCTTAGCTGCGGCTGCACGCAAGCGCCCGAACATTGTTCTGATTATGGCCGACGATATGGGATATTCGGATATAGGCTGTTACGGCGGCGAAATCAATACGCCTAATCTGAACAGGCTTGCCGCGGGCGGTGTGCGTTTCACACAGTTCTATAATACCGCTCGCTGCTGTCCGACCAGGGCCTCGCTGATGACGGGGCTTTACCAGCACCAGGCGGGCGTCGGGCATATGATGAATGACAAAGGTTATGACAGTTATCGCGGCGACCTTAGCAACCGCTGCGTTACTATAGCCGAAGTGCTTAAACAGGCGGGATACAGTACGTATATGTCCGGCAAGTGGCATGTCACCAGGTACCGGGGACCGGAAGGCCCGAAACATAACTGGCCTCGCCAGCGCGGATTCGACCGCTTCTTCGGAACCATTCACGGTGCCGGCAGTTTCTACGACCCGTGCTCGCTGACCCGCGACAATACACAGATACCTCCTGACAGTGACGACTTTTATTACACGAATGCCATCGCTGATAACGCTGTAAAATTCATTAGTGAGCACAGTTCGGATAATCCGTTCTTTATGTATGTTCCCTTCACCGCTCCGCACTGGCCGATGCATGCGCTGCCGCAGGACGTTTCCAAATACAAAGGCCGCTATGCGCAGGGCTGGGATGCGCTGCGTGCTGAAAGGCACAAGCGCATGATAAAAATGGGAATCGTAAAGAGCGATTGGAAGATGACCTCGCGTGATACGAACGTACCGCCATGGGAGGAAGTTGAAAACAAACAGTGGTTCCAGCGTCGTATGGAAGTGTATGCGGCGATGGTCGATTGCCTGGACCAGGGCATCGGACGTATCGTTTCGGAATTAAAGAGAAAGGGCGACTTAGAGAACACGCTGGTTTTCTTTTTGGCCGACAACGGCGGCTGTGCCGAAGAATACGGAAGCCGCGGTGAGGTTAAACCGGACCCATCGAAAAGAATACCACTGAAACCTATGGACAAAAACGAACTGCAGTACGATATGCAGCCGAAAGTGACACGTGAGGGGCGCCCAGTGCGCACCGGTTACGGTGTGGTGCCGGGCCCTGCTGATACCTACATTGCCTATGGCAAGCCCTGGGCGAATGCCAGCAACACACCCTTCCGCCTTTACAAACACTGGGTGCATGAGGGCGGTATATCAACGCCGCTTATTGCTCACTGGCCATCGCGAATAAAGGCCCGCGGCAAACTGCGCAATCAGCCCGGACACCTTATCGATATTATGGCCACATGTGTTGATGTTTCCGGCGCAAGGTATCCTTCCGAATACAAGGGCAACAGGATAATACCGATGGAAGGCAGGAGTTTGGTTCCGGCCTTCGATGATATGCCCATCCAACGCGAAGCGATATACTGGGAGCACGAAGGCAACCGGGCCGTCCGAAAGGGCAAGTGGAAGCTTGTATCCCGACACCCCGGCAAATGGGAGCTATATGATCTTGAGGCGGACCGCACAGAGCTGAATGACCTGTCACAAAAATATACACGAACATTTGAGCAGTTAAAGGCGATGTATGAAAACTGGGCCGCCAGATGTGCCGTTCAACCCTGGCCCGTAAAAAAGCCGTCGTGAAAGAAGCAACAAATGATTAGCATTGAGAAGGAAAAAATGAATGGCCTTAAGACTGGATTAGTAAGGCAAAATAAGAAATAGGAGGTTTTTTAATGAACAATAATCTGAACAGACGAAATTTCTTAAAGACAGTGGGCATGACCGCAGCAGCACTTGCGGTGCACGGCTGTGAAAATTCTTTTAAGCAGGCTTCGAACATAGACAAGCCGAACGTTATTATTATATTCTGTGATGATGTCGGTTACGCAGACGTCGGTGTTTTCGGGGCCAAAGGATATAAAACCCCCCATCTCGACCGGATGGCGGCTGAAGGTGTGAAGTTCACGGACTTCTACGCCGCTGCGCCGTCGTGTACTCCTTCACGGGCTGCCTTGATGACCGGCTGTTATCCACAGCGGGTGAGCCTGCCCAATGTAATCGGCCCGAGCGCGAAAGTCGGCATAAGCTCCGGCGAACAGACCATCGCGGAGGTTCTCAAGCCCCTCGGCTACGCTACTGCCTGCTACGGTAAATGGCACCTGGGCCATCAACCCAAATTCCTTCCGATGCGGCACGGTTTCGATGACTACTTCGGCCTGCCTTACTCGAATGATATGTGGCCAAAGCATCCGACCAGCGATAGATACCCCGACCTGCCGCTTATCGAAGGTGAAAGAGCAATAGAATATAATCCCGACCAGACGCAGCTTACTACATGGTACACCGAGCGGTCTGTTCGGTTCATTGAGAAGAATAAGGACCGGCCTTTCTTCCTGTATCTGCCTCATTCGATGGCGCACGTACCCTTGTTTGTCTCCGACAAATTCAAAGGCAAATCCGAACAGGGCCTGTATGGTGACGTCATGATGGAAATTGACTGGTCGGCCGGACAGATACTCTCAACACTGAAAAGATTAGGCATCGATAAAAAAACTTTAGTGATATTCAGCTCGGACAACGGGCCATGGCTCAGCTATGGCGACCATGCCGGTTTGGCCAAACCTCTGCGCGAGGGCAAAGGCACGACATTCGATGGCGGCCAGAGAGAGTCAACCATTATGCGCTGGCCGGGCCGGATACCCGCAGGTACGGTCTGCAAGGAGCCGGCTGCGACGATAGACATTCTGCCCACAGTTGCGAAACTGACCGGCGCAACATTGCCTGCTCATACTATTGACGGCAAAGACATCTGGCCTTTGATGTCGGGCAAACCCGGAGTCAAGAGTCCGCACGAAGCGTTCTTCTATTATCGCGGCTATGCGCTCGAGGCGGTCCGCAGTAGAAAATGGAAACTGCACCTGCCGCACAGCTACCGTACATTGGCCGGACGCGAGGGCGGTACGGGAGGCCAACCGACTAAGTATGAACAGGGCAAAATCGACCAGTCGTTATTTGACCTTGAAAAAGATATCGGTGAGCAAAACGATGTCTCCGCGCAATACCCGGATGTTGTCGAGCGGCTGTTGGGTTTTGCTGAGCAAATGCGCCAAGAGCTGGGCGATTCGTCTAAAAAAATGAAAGGCAGCAGCAGAAGAGAGCCCGGACGAATATAACCGGCTTAAAAATAAATTTTCAAGAAAACAGAATAAATTTGTCGAAATTAAAAACAAATAAGTTGTTTTGACGTATATTTGAATAGAGACAGGCAGGTTTGAAATTCTTATTATAATTTTAGACGTTATCATATTCGCCTTCTTATTTTCATATCTTGAACCTGCCTTGTGAAGAAAGGTTCTTTCGCAGTTTGGCTGGTGTTTTTCAAAGGAGAAAAGTTTTGCGCGCAGTTTTTGCGCCGATATGGAAAACAAAATCTACAGGCAGGTTTGAAATACTTTTTATAATTTAAGTCGTTATTATATTCGCCTTCTTATTTCATACCTCTCGAATCTGCCTTCCAGAGAAACTCACTTACACGACTGAGCTAAGAGCAGCCTTGAACGTGCAACGATCGGCCTGCGCGGAACTTATCGGCAAATTTATGAATTTGTTTTAAACCGACCGTTTTTGAGCGAAAAAACAGAACAATGGAGATTTGCGAAAAATGGTGTTTGGTGCTGTGCGTTACTCTTTGACAGGAACTGTCATAATACGAACCCGGTAATTAGTTGTACTTATTGTTATTAAATAGATTATCGAAATGTGCTTAAGAATGGTCGGCCGCGCGAATCTCCGAAAAATTAAAGGAGAAATAAAATGAAACGCAAAGGTTTTACATTAGTTGAGCTTTTGGTCGTAATTGCGATCATAGCTCTGTTGATGGGCATTTTAATGCCCGCCCTGTCGAGGGTAAGGCAGATTGCCTTCCGTATGGTCTGCGGGACGAATTTGTCCGGTATCGGCAAGGCAATGCTTATCTACAGCAATGATTACGACGATGAGTTCCCGCG